>JAKAGN010000264.1 GCA_021815525.1 Deltaproteobacteria bacterium | reverse complement strand
AGGCCTTGATGGGCGACATGCTCCGCTCCACCTTCCTCTCCGCCATGACCGCCGGGGCGAAAATGACCGGCAAGGGCTGGATGACGGAGCTTTAGACGCCTGTCTAAAAACGTGATACTTTAGCGTTGCGCTTCGGGGCCAAGTTCGGTCACGTACCTCGGTACGCTCCCTTCTTGGCTTTTCGCGCGCCTTGCATTTCATCGTTTTTATCCAGGCTTAACATCCGTCCGCTCAAGGCCCGTAAGTAATGGGCTTGGCGTTCCGACGGGTGGGGCCTGTTTGCGCTCTGTTGACGATAACGATGTAAATTTAGTGAGTTAAGCCCGAAGCGTTCAAAAATTGAACGCTTCGGACCAAAATTTTCCATGACCGCGTCCGAGCGTTCATTTTTTGAACGCTTACGGCATAACCAAGCGTAACAACATTATTTTTTCAGTTCTTGATTTACCAAACCCTCTGTTTCCGCCCCTTTTCCGCCAAAGCGCGTTGACCGCCAAGATGCGAAGCCCTCAAAATACTCGCGGAGCGTGCGCAGCAACGCGCCGCGCCATAACGGGGGTCCGGGGGCGGACCATTTTCATGCTTGGGGCCCCCGGCCGCCGGAGGCGCTTTTGCTTTTGCCTTTCCCCCGGCCGCCGGAGGCATTCTTTTGCCTTATTGCCCCGCGGCCCGTAATCTGTTAAAAGATTCACAACCAAGCGGGCGGAGGGCTTTTGGTGTGAGAGCCGTGGTTCTGGACGGGGCGGAGGAGGGCGACCCGGTGCTCCGGAGGGTCCGGGGCATCGTCGAGGCCGAGCTTAGGGGCCTCAAGTGGGAGGTGAGCGCCTTTTCGCTCCACGGGATGGACGTGGCCCCTTGCCGGGGCTGCTTCTCCTGCTGGACGGCCACGCCCGGCCGCTGCGCGGTTTCCGACGACGCGGAAATCGTTCTGAAGGCGGTGGTCCCCAGCGATCTGGCGGTCTTTCTCACCCCCGTAACCTTCGGCGGATACAACGCGCTTCTCAAGAACGCCGTGGACAGGATGCTTCCGCTCCTATCCCCGTTTTTTTTACGAAGGGACGGCGTGTTTCTCCAAAGGAGCCGTTACGCGCGAAATCCGCGGCTGCTTGGAATCGGCGTGCTTTCGGCGCCCGACATGGAGTCGGTCCGGGTTTTCACCACCCAGGTCCACCAAAACGCCGAGAAGCTGGACTCACCGGCCCGCGCGGCGCTGGTCCTTTCCAGCCGCCACGGATCGGATCTTCTGGCCGAAAACGTGCGAAACGCCTTGACCCGCGTGGAGATTGCGCGATGAGGAACGAGAAGCTGGCGGTTTTCCTCATCGCGAGCCCAAGGGGGCTTTCCGGAACCTCGGCCTCGCTTGCCGGGTACCTGGCCGCTCGCCTGGCGCGGGAGGGCATGAACTGCGAGGCCATCCTGGTCCACCGCTGCGTGGAGACCGACAAGGGCCTGGACACCCTCCTGAAAAGCGTGGACCGGGCCGATCTGGTGGTGCTGGCCTTTCCCGTGTACGCCGGGGGGCTGCCGGGCCCGGCCGTCCGCGTGCTGGAGAGCATGGCCCGCCGCCGCGCCGCGGTTCGGGCAATAATGCCTAAAAGGTTCTGCGCCATAGCCAACTGCGGGCTTCCCGACGCCGCAGAATGCGACACCGCCCTTGCGGTATGCCGGATATTCACGCGCCAGTGCGGAATGATCTGGGCCGGGGGGCTTGCCCTGGGCGGGGGGGAGGTCCTGGCGGGAAAGCCGCTCACCCGGAGCCGGCTCCTTGCCCGTAACGCCATGCGCGCTCTCGCCATAGCAGCGAAGGCCCTGGCCGCCGGCTCGCCGGTTCCCTTCAAGGCCGCGTCATTGATGGCCCGGCCCCTCATGCCCTGGCCCCTTTACCTTTGGCTCGCCCACGTCCGTTTTTTCCGGGAGGCGCGCCGCTCGGGCGCCGGGGCGCGGATTTTCGACCGCCCCTACGGGCGCTGAATCCTTCGGACAAAGAAGGCTCTCGATACTTAAAGCGGATCACGCAATGCTGGAAAAAACCTTGCCGCATTCCTGAAAATGCGGATCATCCGGCGGATATTTCGCCGCTCCGGCCGGAAAGGAACACGGAAAACTCAATGGAACACCGGGTCGTCCTTTCGGGAAACCTCGAGTTCATCAGCCTCGGGGAAATACTCCAGCTATTGAATTCAAACGGGGCAACGGGCGTTTTGCGCATCAGGAACAAGTACGCGCCCGAGCCGGGTGTCTTTTATTTCTCCGGCGGAAATCCCGTGAACGCCGAGGCCCAGGGGAAAAACGGCCTGGACGCGGCTTATGCGCTTTTCGGCTGGCTTTCGGGCGACTTCGACTTCACCACCCAGGAGCCCGTCACCGAAAAGCTCATCCAGACGGGCGTTATGGAGATCGTCCTGGATGGCCTAAGGCTCCTGGACGACGGCCAGATCGAGAAGATGGGACCCGCCCCGGCCTGCAAGGCTAGCGACCAGGCTCCATGCGACGAGTTCGGCGACCTTCCCGTCATAAGGCGTCCGGTTTCCAACTACGGCTACGTGGTTAACGAGGAGGAGATCGGAGGCGGCGAGCTAATCGTCAAGGAGGGCGGCTTCGGCAACTGGATCTCCGTGATCCTGGAGGGCTACGCCGACGTGGTGAGGGAAACCTCCAAGGGCCCCCTGCGAATCGTACGGCTGGGGCCCGGAGCCCTGGTGGGGAACATATCCTCACTCTTGAGCCAGAGCAGCGTTCGCACGGCGTCCCTGGTGGCGGCCGGAAACACCGTGCTGGGCGTCCTGGACCTTCCCCGCATCCACTCGGAGTTCGCAGTCCTTTCCTACGAGCTTCGGCACCTTTGCATCAGCCTCGACAAGCGCCTGCGGGAGACCACCGACCGCGTGGTGGAGGCCTATTTGGGAACGCTTGACCCCGTGGGCTTTTTGAAGGACATGAAGGTGATGTTCTCCGAGGGCGCAAGCGAGGAGGGCCTCTACCGCATCAACAGCGGCGGCGCCGTCATCGTGCGGAAGTCGGAAAAGGGCTGGACCCCCCTCGCCCGTCTCGGCAAGGGCGATTTCATCGGCGAGTTCCCCCTGGCCAACATCGGCCACGAGGTAAGGCACGCCACGGTCCAGGCATCGGCCGACTGCCAGGTGACCGGCATGGACGTGGTGTCCCTTAAGCGCGAGTACGAGGACATCTCCCCCATGATCAAGCAGATAATCGACCACGTGGCCACCTCGATCTCCATCACCACATCGCTTGCCTGCGACATAAAAAAAATCGGAAGACAGGCCAAGGACACCGAGGCCTGACCTATTGCGCCGTTCCGGGCTTGCCCATAGCCCTTGGGGGTGATATGGAGACTCGTCCCGGCCGGGCGGCCGGAAATAACGCCGGAAACCAAGCATTCCGCAGGACTCCCAGGAGAAGCAGTTGCATTTAGAGATACATCATCCCTGCCCGCAGTGTCAGGGGCCCGTCGTCCTGGAGGAGACGGACCGAATGCTCATCTGCCCCCACTGCCGGGTCCGGGCCCACATAACCTCCAGAGGCCCCTTCCGCTACCTTATCGAGGCCCCCGAAAGCGCCAGGTCCCCCATCTATCTTCCCTTCTGGCGGCTCAAGGGCACACTTTTCAAGGCCGCCGCCTTCAAGATCGATCCCGTGGCTCTCGACTCGTCGATTTTCGCACGCGCCTCGGTTTTTCCCATGCGGAGCCTCGGAAACCGCCAGCTGCCGCCCGTAAAGTACGCCGCGGCCGGCGCCCCCGGCCGCTTCGTGCCGCCGGGCCTCGATTTTGCGGACGCCGTGCTCCGAACCGACAACCTTGCAGGCGGCCTCAGGGAGGGAGCATCGGGCCCCGACGCCTTCGAGAAGGCCTACGTGAACGAGGCGGCCGGCATCGTGTTCGTGCCCCTTTCCGTGGACGGCGGAAACCTCGTTGACGTGGCCCGGAACGCTCCCGCGGGCCAGGCCCCGAGCCCGGCCGTCTGGGACGTGCTGGAAGGGGCGGCGATAGAGGGCCTTCGCTGGAGCCCGCGCTTCCTGAGCTCCATGTGCCCCAACTGCGGCTGGGACCTTAAGGGCGACAAGGCGGCCGACGTCTTCCTGTGCAAGAACTGCAACTTAGGCTGGCAGCCCAGGGGCGAGGAGTTCCGGCCCGTGGTGGTGAACACGATTCCCGCCAAGGGCTCGGACTTCGTGTATCTTCCCTTCTGGCGCATAGGCTCGGATATTTCCGGCATCAAGCTTTCCACCTACGCCGACTTGATCCGCGTGGCGAACCTCCCCAAGGCCATCAAGAAGGAATGGGAAACCGAGGACTTCGCCTTCTGGACGCCCGCCTTCCGGGTGCATCCGCATCTTTTCCTCCGGGTCGCCAAGCAGGTCACCATAACCCCCTTCCTGGGGACCCTGGAGCCAAGGGCCCCGGAGGGAAGCGTGCATCCCGTGAACCTGCCCCTGGTGGAGGCCGTGCAGACCCTCAAGGTGGTGCTGGCCACCTTCGGAACCCCCAAGCGCACCATCTTCCAGAAGCTTCCCGAAATCTCCGTGGCCCCGCGAAAGGCCAAGCTGGTATTCGTGCCCTGCACCCCGCGGGGCGGCGAGCTGGTCCAGGAGGAGCTGGGAATCGCCGTCAGCAAACAGGCGCTCATCTACGGAAAGGATGTGTGAAGGCCGGTGGAAAACGCGATCTACTGTGTTGCGCATCGTCGCGCGGCTCGGTCACGTACCACGGTACACTCCCTTCGCTCGCGCCTCGCGCGCCCTGGAGCTCATCGTTTTCCACCGGCCTTCATGC
>JAKAGN010000263.1 GCA_021815525.1 Deltaproteobacteria bacterium | reverse complement strand
GGCGGGGCATGGCGTTTCCTTTCTCCGGGCGCGCCGGAATAGAAGCCATCTCAAGAATATTGGAAGGGATTTGCGGGGGAGGGAGGGGAAACCTTTTATGAATAAAAGGTTCTCCCCTCCCTCTTCTCCACCCCAGCCGATCTTCGATCGTCCGGGGACCCCGGCCCGCGCCCCCTCCCTTCCTTTCCAAAACACTTTAAATATTAAGTTGTTATATATTTTAAAACTTTACGGCCCAAAAATCTCCCATCCACAATGGCAAAGGCTGCCATCGAAAAATAATTTTGAGATGGGTCCTATCGGACCAAGATGACCATCAGGTCCATTACATTGGTAAGCGTCGGGCCGGTCACGATGAGGCCCTTTAGCTCCTTGAAAAAGTTGTAGGAATCGTTGGCGGCCAAAAACGCCTCCGGCGAAAGCCCGTTCGCCCTGGCCTGGCCCGCGGTGCGGCCGTCCACCCAGGTGCCGGCGGCGTTGGTGGGGCCGTCGGCGCCGTCGGTGCCGCAGGAGAGGAAGAGCACGTCCTTCATGCCGGAAAGGGCCAGGGCCGCCGAAAGCGCCGCCTCCAGGTTCCGGCCGCCGGTGCCGCCGCCCCGCACCGTGACGGTGGTCTCGCCACCGGCCAGCACGCAGGCGGGCGGGGCCAGCGGGTTTCCGGTCTCGCGGATCTCGCGGGCCACGGCCGCGAGCACCTTGGCGGCCTCGCGGGCCTCGCCCTCCACGGCTGCGGAGAGGATGACGGTGTTGTAGCCCTTGGCAAGGGCCGCCTCCTTCGCCGCCGCAAGCGAAAGCCGCAGGCTTCCGACGAGGTGCTGTTCCACCTTCTCGAATACCGGGTCCCCTGGCTTGGGGGTTTCGGGTATCTCCCCCCGCCGCCCCTTTTCCAGGTGGGCCAGAACCGGCTTGGGGACCCGGGACACCAGCCCGTGGCGCGAAAGCACCTCCAGGGCCTCCGCGAAAGTGGAGGGGTCGGGCGAGGCCGGGCCCGATGCGATGACCGCGGGATCGTCGCCTATCACGTCCGAGAGCATGAGGCTTATGACGCGGGCCGGGTATGCGGCCCGGGCAAGGTGGCCGCCCTTGATGGCCGAAAGGTGCTTCCGCACGGCGTTTATCTCAAAGATGCGCGCGCCGCTTTTAAGGAGCAAATCCGTGGTGGTCTGCTTCTCGTGGAGCGACAGCCCCTCGGCCGGCAGGGGCCACAAAGCCGAGCCGCCGCCCGAGAGAAGGCAGAAGATGAGGTCCGTGGGCCCGGCGGACTCCACGATCTTCATCACCCGGCGCACCCCCGAAAGCCCCCTTGTGTCGGGCACGGGATGGTCAGCCTCCACCACCTCCACCTTGGAAAGCCTTTTGGCGTGGCCGTACTTGGTCACCACCAGGCCTCCCTCCAGCCGCTCCCCCAGGGCGTCCTCCAGGGCCTTGGCCATTGGGCAGGCGGCCTTTCCCGCCCCCACCACGAAAACCTTCCTGAACTTACCCAGATCCACCGGGTTTCCGGCGACCAGAAGCGTATCGGGGTCCTTGCGGACCACCGCCCGGGCCACGGCGCGCATGGCGTTGGCCGCCGCCAGCCCGGCCTTGTAGATGTCGATGGCGTCCTTGTAAATGGGGCCTTCCACGTGGCTCCTTATCAGCCTGCCGAAAAACGCGACCTGCGGCGTTAGGCTTCACAGAGTTGCCCGGTCGGGCGCATGAGAACGTTTCCTACTCGCGCGCCTTGCGGCTCATCGTTTTTCGACAGGCTTCGGATCGAGTCTTATCGAGTGGATTTCATCCATGCCTCGTTTTATCCGGGGCTCATCTCTTCCTTCAGCATACAGCACGCCACCTTGAATAGGGGCTTCCCGGAGGCGTCGTAATCGATGCTCCCGGGCTGGACGAGGCGGTTCATCACGCAGCCCTCGGGGATGGTGAGCTCAAACAGGCGTCTCTCGGTGATCCCGGGCCGGTCGATGAGCCTTCCGCCCTGGAAGCGGTGGGCGTGGACCGGGTAATCCTCGCACAGGGGGCATCTGTAGACCCGGCCGTTGGGGAAGACGAAGTAGTTTTCGGCGTCACGCCCCGCACACGAGAAGGGCTCACCCTCGTCAAGATATACCTTTGGGTAGAGGACCGTCAAACCGGATTTCGCGGCCGAAAGCGCGGCGGCGGAGACGAGGCCCTCCCAGTCCCAGCGGCCCACCTGCACGGCCCCGGCGCCCCGGCCCCGAAGCCCTATGACCTGGATGAAGAAGCGGTCCACGCCAAGTTCCGTCAGGATGGCGGGCATTGCCGAAAGCCCCGTCAGGTTCGCGCCCGAGACCGTGTAGATGACCGAGACGGAAAAGCCCAGGCGAACGGCCTCGCGGATGCCCTTCACGCAGGCGTCGAAGGCGCCGGGGCCCCTTAAGGCGTCGTTTTCGCGGGCCGTGGGGGAATCCATGGAAAAGCTTACGGCGTCCACCTCGGCGGGCGTCACCCTGTGCAGAAAATCGTGGAACAGAAAGCCGTTGGTGTCCACGGTTATGCTGCCGTAGCCAAGCTTGCGCGCGGCCCGGGCGATTCCGGGAAGATCGGGGTGCAGGGTGGGCTCGCCGCCCAAAAGCACCAGGTTTCCGGTTCCGCCGGGCGAGGAAAGGGCCGAAAGCCAGGCCCGGGCGGTTTCCAGGGAGACGGGCTTTTTGCCGTGACGGCAGGGGTCCACGTAACAGTGGCGGCAGCTTAAGTTGCACTGGGTCAGGACGTGAAAAAAAATGTTGCGGGCGTTTTTCTCAAAGGCTACTGTCCGTTTCATGATTGATTTTATGACCTTTCCTACCGGTTTATCATCTCGATGACACGGCGCGCTCCCAACTTCGTTTACCCCCTCTCGCTTTTCCTGGCAAGCCTCGCCCTTCGCCTGGCCTGGCTCCGCCTCGTTGCGGGCGACCCCTACTTCTCGACCCTTGTCATAGACGCCGAAAGCTACCACAAAAAGGCCCTCGAAGTCCTTTCCGGCCATTTCATCGGCCCCCGGGCCTTCTACCAGGACGCCCTATACCCCTACATCCTGGCGCTGGCCTACCATCTTTTCGGAACCGGCATCGCAACGGCCCGGGTCCTGAACGCCCTTTTAAGCGCCGGGACCACGGCCGCCATCTACGGAATAGGAAAGGATTTGGGCGGACGCCGCGCGGGCGTCGTGGCGGCCCTTTTCCACCTAAGCTGCGGGCTCTTCCTCTTCTACGACGCCATTTTAGGCAAGGAGCCCCTGGCGGTGCTTTTGACAAGCGCGGCGCTTCTGGCGGCTCTCCGCGCGGCCGGAAGGCCCTCCCGGCTCCGCTTCCTGGGGGCCGGGGCGCTTCTGGGGCTTGCGGCCCTCACCCGCGCCAACCTCCTCCTTTTCGTCCCGGTCTTCTGCGGCTGGGCCCTCCTTGCGCTTGAGCGCCCCCGCGGGCTCCGGGCCGTCTTCGCCGCCCTTTACGCCGCGGGCTTCCTCGCAGCCGTCTTTCCCGCCACGCTGCACAACTACTTGGCCGAGGGCGATTTCGTGCTCCTGACCTCCCAGGGCGGCCAGAACTTCTACTACGGAAACGGCCCGGAAGCGGCCGGAACCTTCCAGGACCCGGCCCGGGTGCGGCTCATCCCGGAGCACGAGGAGGAAGACTTCCGCCGCGAGGCGCAGCGGCTTTCCGGCCGCGAGGAGATGAACTCGGGCGAGGTCTCCCGCTTCTGGCTCGGGCGCGGCCTCGACTGGGTCCTCTCGCACCCGGCCGCGACCCTGGCGCTTGCCGCCAGAAAGACCGCCATGTTCTTCTCGGCCCTGGAGATTCCCGACAACTACTCCTTCGCCTTCGCCGAGACCCGAGCGCCCCTGCTGCGCTTCCTCTTCACAAGCTCCGGCCTTCTCCTGATCCTTGGAATCCCCGGCCTCGCGCTCCTTTTTCCCGGCCGGCGGCGCTTCCTCGTGCCGGTCCTCTTTTTCGTCACCTACGCGGCCTCGGTCATAGCCTTTCACGTGGCCAGCCGCTACCGCCTGCCGGTTCTTCCGCTCCTCTGCGCCTCCTCCGCCGTCCTCCTTACGGAGGGCGCAAGCCTCGCCCGCGCGCGAAATCTCCGCCGCCTGGCCCCGCCACTGGCGGCTCTGGTCCTCGCCTCCTGCGCGGTCCTCTACCCCTACTCCTTCGTTCCGGCGGACGAGTCCAAGACCTTCGACCAGCCCTACAACGCCCTCGGAACCGCTGCGGCGGAGCGGGGCGACCAGGCCGGGGCCATCGCGTGGTACGAGAAGGCCCTCGCCATAAACCCCAACAACGCCGCGGTGCTCCTAAACCGCGGAGAAAGCCTCCGCAAGCTCGGCCGCGCTGACGAGGCCGAGGCCTCCTACCGCGAGGCCGTAAGGCTTTCCCCGGATCTTTCCGACGCCCGCTACGACCTTGGGATGCTCCTTGCAACCAACGGGCGCGCGGAGGCCGCGCTTTCCGTTTTCGACGAGGCCCTCGCGCGGAACGGACGCGACCCGCTCGCCCATGCCGGCCGAGGCTACGCGCTTATCCTTCTCTCGCGCCTCGCCGAAGCCCGCGACGCCCTCGCGCGCGCCGTAAGCCTCGACCCGTCCCTCGCCTCGGCCCATTACAACCTGGCCTGCGTCCTGGCCCGCACCGGAAGGTCCTCCGAGGCCTGGACCGAGCTTGCGGCGGCCGCCCGTCTCGACCCCGCGCTTCCCGAAAAGGCCGCCCACGACCCGGACCTAGCCCCCCTCGGCCCCCCCGACGCCATCCTGAGCCGACTGGCGGGGGGATAAAGGCAAAAGCGCCTCCGGAGGCCGGAAGGTTGG
>JAKAGN010000262.1 GCA_021815525.1 Deltaproteobacteria bacterium | reverse complement strand
CCCCGCCCTTTCTAAAACACTTTAAGTTCTTGGGGTTACGGCTCTTTGGGCATGGAGCCGCGGCCGGGGGACGGCATACGCCTTTTAAAAAAGTCCGGGGCGTGCTCGACAACGGTTGACATCGGCATAACGAACGTGCTTGATATTTCATTTTACCCCGGCGGAAAAATCCGGCCGGGGAGCCGTACAAGGGCCCATAGCTCAATTGGTAGAGCCACCGGCTCATAACCGGTCGGTCCCTGGTTCGAATCCAGGTGGGCCCACCAAGTTTCACCCGCTTTTCCGGTCGTCGCTTGAAGGAGTGAACGCCGCTTGCAGAAGGTTTCGGACATCGTGGCCGTGCTTGAGGAGGCGGCCCCTCCCCGCCTCGCGGAAGACTGGGACAACGTGGGGCTCCTGGTGGGGAGGGCGGACCGCACGGTCAGTAGGGTCTACGTGGCCCTGGATCCCTCCCCCGAGGTGGTGGAGGGGGCGGTCGCGGCCAAGGCCCAGCTCCTCGTCACCCACCACCCGCTCCTCTTCCGCCCCATAAAACGCCTCGACCTCGCAAGTCCCCTCGGCAGAACCCTCGAAACCGCCCTCAAAAACGACCTCGCCATCTACGCGGCCCACACCAACCTGGACCGGGCGCGCGGCGGCGTGAACGAAATCCTGGCCGCCCGCCTGGGGCTTTCGGACTGCGTCCCCTTGGGGGCCGCGTCCGCCGACGAGCGCGACTTCGGCTTGGGCTGCGTGGGCAACCTCTTTTTCCCGACAGATCTCGCCGGCCTCGCCAGGGTCGCGGCCGCCCGCCTGGGGGCCGGGGTCGTGCGCATCGCCGGCGACCCGCTCCTGCCCGTCACCCGGGCCGCCCTGTGCGCGGGCAGCGGCCGCAGCCTCGTCGCCCTCTTTCTTGCGAGCGACGCCGAGGTTTTCATCACCGGCGACATTTCCCACCACGAGGCCCGGGACATAGTGGACGCGGGCCGTGGCCTGGTGGACGCCGGGCACTTCGCCACCGAGCACGGCGTGGTGGAGGCTCTTTGCCAACTTCTTTCCCGAAAACTTTCGGGACACGGGGTGGACGTTTGCGCCTGCCCCTTCGAAAAGGACCCGTTCCGCCTCCCCTAAGGAGGCCGGCGCGGACGACTCAAGACCAGAAACACGGAGGAACCGTGAAGGAAGAGATCCAGAAGCTGGTGGAACTCCAGGGGATAGACGACGAGGCCGTAAGGGTCAAAAACGCGATGGCCCAATGCCGGCAACGGGTCGCCGACGCGGAGGAAAAGCTCGCCTACGTGGCCGGCCACTTGGCCCAGCAGAAGGAAGCCAAGGCCGAGCTGGAAAAGAGCCAGAGGGAGCTTTCCTCCGAGGCATCGGACATACGGGCGCTTTCCAAAAAGAGCCAGGAGCGCCTGAACAACATCAAGAACAGCCGGGAGTTCAAGGCCCTCCAGAAGGAGGTGGCCGACGGAAAGCGCCGCCTTTCGGAGATCGACGACGAGCTCATGGCCTGCATGGAAAAGCTGGAGGAGCTGGACAAGGTCATAGGCTCCCTTTCCGACGAGGAAGCGGCCCTTGCCGAGGCCCTCGCCCAGGAGAAGGAGGCCGCGGCCGCCGTGCTGGCGGACTCCGAGGCCCGCCTCGGGGAGCTTTCCTCGGCCCGCGCGGACGTGTCCGGAAGGCTCGACCCCGATCTCTTCATCCGCTACCAGCTCATACTGAAGGCCGCCGGCGGAATCGCGGTGGTGGCCGTGCAGAACGCCGTGTGCCGGGGATGCAACATGAACATCCCGCCCCAGGCCTACAACGAGCTGCAGCGGGGCGAGGACCTGCGGCAGTGTCCCCACTGTGAGCGGATCATCTACTGGAAAGCCGAGTGAATCCCGGATAAAAACGCGAACTGCTGCGTTGCGCTTCGTCTCGCGGCTCGGTCACGTATGAACTATACGCTCCCTTCGCCGCTCGCTCGCGCGCCTTGCATTTCATCGTTTTTATCCAGGATTCACGGATCCGGGCTGATTCGATCGGGGCCGGATCGGGTGGTTTCTGGTGGGCCTTTCGGGCGGCTTCTGATATGATGGGTTCAAAGTGGGGCAGGAGACCGGGCGGCCGCTGGGAGGGAAACCTCCCGGAGGAAAGTCCGAACACCACAGGGCAGGGTGCTCCGTAACGCGGAGTCGCGGCGACGCGAAGGAAAGTGCAACAGAAAGCAAACCGCCTGGCGGAGAGATCCGCCCGGTAAGGGTGAAACGGTGCGGTAAGAGCGCACCAGTTCCCCGGGCGACCGGGGAAGCTCGGTAAACCCCACCCGGTGCAAGACCAAATAGGGGGGCGTCACGAGGCCGGCCCGGCCCATGCCCCCGGGTAGGTCGCAAGAGGCCGCGGGCAACCGCGGTCCCAAGATGAATGGCCGCCGCCCGCTTTCGCGGGAACAGAATTCGGCTTACGGGCTCCTGCCCCACTTTTCCCCTCACGGCTGCTTTTGCGCCGCGGGGGGGACTCGTTTCAGGGCTCCCGCCCGTCGCGGGGGCGGCCGGGAGGACTGCATGGAGGCGGATGAAAGGCAGCGCCTTGCGCCCTTCCTCGAAAAGGTTTCGATCTTTTCCGAGGAGTACCTGATGTGCTGCAAGTACGTCAAAACCGTTGCGCCCGGCCGCGAGACCCTCACCAAAAAGTTCTACATGCACGCCGGCTCGGCGGCGCGGCTCCTTGAAGACCTTCTGGACTTCCACGGGGCCAAGGACAACGGCGACTGGTACTACTACCGGGAGCTTTCCGCCGCCGTGCGGCACCTTGCGGGCGCGGCCTACGCCCAGAAGCACATCTTCAACCGTTTTCCCCACTACGGTCTTCCGGATCTCGAAAGCTTCGAGGACGAGGGCCACCGCACCCACGACTACCTGGCGGCCACCCTCAAAAGGCTCGCGCCGGCCGTGACGGACGAGGCCAAGCGGCTCTCCATCCGCGTGCCCAGAAGGTGCTACACCCCGGAAAACTTTCCCCGCATCTCCACGCCGGTTTCCCTGCCGGCGGACATCGACGAAGCCGAAAACGCCGCCGACACCCGGAACATAGTCAAGATGGCCGGCGAGTTTCTGGGGGTTGCCGACTCCTTCGAGGAGGTCGGCATCTCCATGAAGCTCGACCCCTGCGAGATGGACGCCCTGGTGCCCGGCCAGGTGAACGAGGTGGAGGTGAGGCGCCACGGCATGGTGGTCCACAACCTCCAGTCCACCTTCGACAGCTACATCGTGCACGGGGCCACCCGGGAGCCGGCCACGCTCAAGACGCTCCGGGGCTATTTTTCGGTGGTCCTGCACCTCCTGGACTTAACCGGCACCCTTCTTCATTTTTTCGAGCGCCACATACTGGAGCGGGGCGTCAAGGACCGCCACAAGCGGGTGCGGGTGCGCATAGCGGAGCTGGTGTCGCCCAATGCGCTCCTAGACCGCACATTGAACTACGGCCTCTACTACGCATCCCTCTATCTCGCCGACGGCCGGGCGCTGGCCGAAAAAATCCGGGACGAGCACATCAAGATCGGCCGCATAACGGTTGGGGTGCCCAGGGACCTGGGGTTTCACACGCGCCCCTCGCTTCTGGTGTCCCGGATCGTGGACTACCACGGCGGCCGGGTGAACCTGGTCGTGGGGGAGAAGACCTTCGACGCCTCGCGGCCCGTCATGCTCCAGTACGGCGGGGGCGAGGTGAAGCGCCTGGATCTGGCGGAGGTGGTTTTCGAGGGAAACCTCATGGCCCTGGAGGACATCAAGATCCTTGCCTCCGTAAATTACGGCGAGGACCAGATCGGCCGGGGCATACCTCTTCCGCGCGAGTTGAGCTACCTTATGTAAGGCCCTCTTGATTTCGGGAAACGACATGGTGACGGCCATAATCGTTGCGGCGGGAAGCGGGGTCCGAATGGGCGAAGGGCCTCCCAAGCAGTACCGGCTTCTTTCCGGAAAGCCGCTTTTGTGCCACGCCCTTTCGGCCTTCGACCGGGCGGACTGCGTGGACCGGTTGGTCCTGGTGACCCCAAAGGAGGAGAAGCTTTCCGTCATCCGGCCCATAATGGAGCGGAGCCCCGTCAAAAAGCCGCTGGCGCTGGCCCTGGGCGGGGACTGCCGCCAGGGCTCGGTTTATAACGGCCTTCTGGCCAGCGACCCCGCGACCGAAATAGTCCTCGTCCACGACGCGGCCCGGCCCTTCGTGAGCGCCGCCGAAACCGCGCGCTGCGTCGCGGCGGCCAGGGCCCACGGCGCGGCGGTTTTGGCCCACCCGGCCTCGGACACCATAAAATGCGCGGACGAAGAGGGCCGGGTATTGGAGACCCTGGACCGCTCGCGCCTCTGGCAGGTCCAGACGCCCCAGGCCTTCTCCTTCCGCCTTCTCCTCGAAGCCCACGAGAAGGCCCTTGAGGAAGGCTTTTCCGGCACCGACGACGCGGCTCTCGTCGAGCGGCTGGGGCGGCCGGTGCTCCTGGTTTTCGGCAGCCGCTGGAACATCAAGATCACCGGGCCCGATGACCTTTTAATCGCGGAGGCCATCATGGCCGCGCGGCGGGGAAAGCTTCCCTGAAAGAACGACCCATGCCGGCGAATACGTAATGATTCTGATATGTTAGGTGGCTCTGCACGAAAGCGCTGGATCACCCGACATTTGAACTTTCACCCTCTTCGGCTTTTCACGCGTTGACCTTCCAACGCTTGCGCTACGGAAGGCAGGCCGGTGAAATGCGAAGCCCTCATTCAGCCGCGGCGAGGATTGCTGCGCAATCCGCTCCGCCATAACGGGGGTCCGGGGGCGGTTTGCGCCCCCGGGC
>JAKAGN010000261.1 GCA_021815525.1 Deltaproteobacteria bacterium | reverse complement strand
CCATCGCCCCGCCGGGCGCGCCTCCCCAGGCCCCGGTTCCCGCGCCCCAGGCCCCGCCCTCACCGGCCTCCGCGCCGCAAACCCCGGGCCCGGTCAGCACGCCATGACGCCCGATTTCGCCGCAAGCAAGCCCGCTGCGCCGGCCGCGGCCGATCCGCCCGCCAACCGGTGCCGCTCCTGCGGCGCCCCCATCATGAAGGGGCGCCGCCGCTACTGCGACCGCGAGTGCCGCCAGCGCCTCATGAGGAAGCTGGCCGTAACCACGAGCCTGCTTTGCGCCATGAACACCCGCTGCGCGTCCTTCTCCTTCAACGATTCCACCCTGGTGCTCTCCGTCGTGGTCTACGGCGACCGGCGCGCCTTCACCTACTTCTGGCCCCGCAGCCGCGCCTTCTCGCCCGCCGACGACCTGGCCCTTTTGACCGAGCACCTGGGCCGCACCTGGTGGAGCGAGCACGACAAGCGCCGCTGCCGCGTCCAGGCCTCCCGCGAGGTCCTCGCCCGCGCCGAGGCCCGGCCGCTTTCGGCCGCCGGCGTCATACCCATCCGCAAGCACTCTCCCCGTGTGGGTTCCCGCACCCTCACGGTGCTGTCCCTCGACCGCAGCGCCCTGGCCGGGCCCGACCCCCTCTCGGCGGTCAAGACCGCCTTCCGCCGCCAGGCCCTCCGCCACCACCCGGACGCGGCCGGCGACCCCGCCATGTTCCGCCGCGTTTACGAGGCCTACGCGGAGCTTCTCGAATGGATCAGGAACCCAGTCCACACGCGGCGCTCGGGGCTGCCGGGCAAATGGAGCTTCAACGGCGCGCGCTGGACCGCCCCCCTGGCGAACAGATAAACGACGGGGAAGGGCTTGCGAAGCGCCGTGGAGAAACCTTTGCGCGCAAAAGGTTTCCCCCTTCCCCCCTCAACCCAAGCGGTCTTCCATCGGCCGGGGACATTCCTGGGCCTGGTAGCCCGCGGAGGGGACCTTGCCCTCAACCCAAGCGGTCTTCCATCGGCCGGGGACATACCAACCTCCTGCCCGCCCGTCCGCCCGGTACTGGCTTGCATTCAAAGGTAGATCTTCCCGGCTGATCTACTTCTCCACCCCTCCGGGCTTCGGGCGCCAAGATGCGAAGCCCTGGAAAACTGCGGGGTGCGTTGCGCAGCAACGCGCCCCGTGCATATCGGGGGTCCGGGGGCGGTTCGCGCCCCCGGGACTTTTGGAGAGGGGGTGCGGGTGCGGGGGAGGGGGAGAACCTTTTCATGGAAAAGGTTCTCCCCCTCCCCCGCGATCCTCCTCACCCTATCCTTCCCGCCTCGGCCACGAAGGCCGCTACGCGGGCGGGGTCCTTCTTGAAGCGGATGGGGCGGCCGGATTCGTCGCGGGCGTTGGTTCGGGTGCAGGAGTCGATGCCGGCGGGGCGGACGGCGGAGATGCCGGCGGAGGCGTTTTCCGGGCCCAGGCCGCCGGCCAGGATCACGGGGACGGGGGAGGCCTTCACCAGGGCCGCGGCGGTGGGCCAGTCGCAGGTCTTGCCTGTGATGCCTATGAAGCCGGAGACGGGCTCGCCTTCCGAGCCGCCGAGCCAGGTGTCGGTGAGGAACCAGTCGGAAAGCGGCGCGAAGGCGGCGGCGATGCCCAAGGTGTCCACGCGGCGGGCCTGGCCTGGAAGGGCTATGGGGATGGAGCGCATGATTTG
Organism: Deltaproteobacteria bacterium; assembly: GCA_021815525.1. Taxonomy (GTDB): domain Bacteria; phylum Desulfobacterota; class Desulfobacteria; order Desulfobacterales; family Desulfatibacillaceae; genus JACRLG01. Next base: position 3,130 of record JAKAGN010000261.1, on the reverse strand, counting down.
GACCTTGGGGAAGCGCTCCCGGACGTTTTGCTGGAGGGCGAGGAAGGGGGCGGGGTCGAGGCTTCTCCCCGCGCGGTCCACGAGATCGTCGCAGAAGTGGATTATGTCGGGACGGAGGGTTTCGAGGGCCTCGCTGACGGCCGGAAAATCGGAAAAAAGGGGGATCACCGAGGAGACGACCCCCAGGCGGCGCACGGCGGCGACGGTCTCGCGGATGACGGGGTCCCGCGCCTTTTCGGTCGAAACAAGGACCGCGCCCACGTGGTCCACGCCCAGGGCGGTCATGAGGGCGGCCTCCTCGGGGGTTTGTATCTCGTAAATCTGCACCAGGGTTTTCGGTTCACTTGGCCTTCCTTTCGGATTGATTTTTGCGCCCGTGTACCATAATCTTGAAGCTGGTCCAACACCTTCGCAACATTCACTTCCATCGGGGTTTTCCATGATCCTCATCATAGATTTCGGTAGCCAGTACAACCAGTTGATCGCGCGCCGAGTGCGGGAGCACAAGGTCTTCTGCCGCATAGAGCCGCCCGGCATCCCGCTTGAGGAAGTAAGGCGCCTGGCCCCTGAGGGCATCATCCTCTCGGGCGGCCCTGCCTCGATTTACGAGAAGGGCAGCCCCAAGTGCGATCCCGGCATCCTCTCGCTGGGGATCCCGGTCCTCGGGATCTGCTACGGGATGCAGTTTATGGTGAACGCCCTTGGCGGCCGCGTGGATAGGGCCGCGAAGCGCGAGTACGGCCCGGCCGAGCTTGTGGTCCTTGACCGGAGCGGGCTCTTTTCCGGCGTGAACGAGAGGACGCCCTGCTGGATGAGCCACGGCGACTCCATCGCGGCCCTTCCCGAGGGCTTCCGGGTGACGGCCAAGACCGCCAACACGCCCTTCGGGGCGGCGGCGGACGAGGCCCGCGGGCTCTACGGGGTCCAGTTCCACCCGGAGGTCACCCACACGCCGCAGGGAAGCCTCATCCTCAAGAACTTCCTTTTCGGCGTGTGCGGCTGCAAGAAAAGCTGGACCATGAAAAGCTTCGTGAGGGACTCCGTGGAGGATATCCGGGCCCGCGCGGGGGACGGCAAGGTGATCCTGGGGCTTTCCGGCGGGGTGGACTCCTCGGTGGCCGCCGTCCTCATCCACAGGGCCATAGGCGGGAACCTCTTCCCCATCTTCGTGGATAACGGCCTTTTGCGCGCAAACGAGGCCGAGCGGCTCTCCAAGGTCTTCAAGGAGAACCTGAAGGTGCCGGTGCGCCTAGTCAAGGCCGGCAAACGCTTTTTTTCGGAGCTTAAGGGCGTGGAGGACCCCGAGAAGAAACGCAAGATAATAGGCCGGGTCTTCATGGAGGTCTTCGAGGCCGAGGCCAAAAAGATCAAGGGCGTGAAGTTCCTGGCCCAGGGCACCCTCTACCCGGACGTCATCGAGTCGGTCTCGGCCTTCGGCGGGCCCACCGCGGTCATAAAGAGCCACCACAACGTGGGCGGGCTCCCCAAGAAGATGCGGCTATCCCTCATCGAGCCCTTGCGCTTTCTCTTCAAGGACGAGGTGCGGGCGCTGGGGACCGAGCTGGGGCTTCCCGACGACATGGTGTGGCGCCAGCCCTTCCCGGGCCCCGGGCTCGCCATCCGCATCATAGGGCCCGTCACCAAAGAGCGCGCCGACCTTCTGCGCAGGGTGGACGCGGTCTTAAACGAGGAGATAAAGGCCCACGGTTACTACCGCAAGCTCTGGCAGAGCTTCGCGGTGCTCCTGCCCATAAAGAGCGTGGGAATCATGGGGGACCTGCGGACCTACGAGAACATCGCCGCCATCCGGGCCGTCACCTCCACCGACGCCATGACGGCCGACTGGGCGCGGCTTCCCCACGAGCTTTTGGCCCTCATATCGAACCGCATAATAAACGAGATCCGCGGAGTGAACCGGGTGGTGTACGACATAAGCTCCAAGCCGCCCAGCACCATCGAGTGGGAGTGACAAGCCTTGGAAGAAGACGATCTCGACCCCAAGCGGGTTGAAGACGAGGAGGACGACGAGGACGATATTCCCTTCGCCCTCTCGCCCGTAACGGAGGAGGGCGACCGGGACCCGCGCTCCGGCGAGTACATGGCCCGCCTGGAGCGGCTCTCGGGCCGCGTCACCGTGGTGACGGTGGTGGTCCTGGTGCTGGCGGCCGCCGTGGGCGCCTTCATGTACTTCGCCGTGCGAAGCGAGATGACCCGCATGTCCCAGACCGAGTCCGGCCGCGTTGCGAGCCTCTCCAAGGAGCTTTCCGACAACGTGGAGCACCTCTCGGGCCGCATACAGAAGGCCGAAAGGGACCTGGACGGCAAGGTGGCGGAGGTGAGCCGCCTCGTGGACGAGACCCGCAAGCGCATGGACGAGGCCCGCGCGCGCCTGGAGCGCGCCGAGGCCTCCAAGATGGGCCGGGACGAGGCCGTGAAGCTCTTCGCCGCCGAGGCGGACCAGACCCGGAAGACCCTTGCGGCCGCCACCGCATCTGTGGAAAAATCCCTTGCAGCCCTCCGAGCGGAGGTGCAGAAGGCGCTGGCCGCCGCCTCCGAACGCGCCTCGGCCCTGGAGAAATCCAAGGCCGGTCTCGAGCAGCGCCTGGCGGCCCTCGAAAAGCACGCCGCGGCCCTGGACACCCGCGCGGCCGCCATCGAACGCAAGGCCGCCGAGACCGCCGCAGCCACGGAAAAGCACGCCTCCGACGCCCTCAAGAAGGCCTCCGACGCCCAGGACAAGGCCGAGGCCGTCCAAAAGGGCATGGCGGACGTTCTGGACTGGCAGATCCCGGCCGCCGGCCGCCTCTCATCCCTCGAAAAGCAGGTGGCCGAGCTTGCCCGCGCCAGGGCGCGCCTGGAAAAGGAGCTGGCGGACCTCAAGGCCGCCCGCCAGGCCGACAAGGGCCTCGATCAGCGGCTCTCCGCGGCCGAGGGGAGGCTGAAGGGCGTCGATACCCTGGAAGGCCGCGTGCGCTCCCTGGACGCCCAGGTGAAAGCCTTAGGCGTCCAGCTGGACCGCCTCGAAAAAGCCGCCGCCGCCCCCGGCAAGCCCTGAGGCCGGGGAAGGATCGCGGGGGAGGGGGGAGGACCTTTTCTATGAAAAGGTCCTCCCCCCTCCCCCGCACCCCCT
>JAKAGN010000260.1 GCA_021815525.1 Deltaproteobacteria bacterium | reverse complement strand
AAACGCCGGGTCCCGCCCCCTCCGAAATCTTATCGACCATCCGGTCAAGCATCCCCCATCCAGATCATTCAGGCGTCCGGCCCGATTTGAAAAGTGCTTGACTGCCTATTGACACGGGCGGAATTTTACGCTTAAAGCTCTCTACATCATTTGTTGGAAAAACATGATGGAGAGGACGCCGAAGAAGACCCCGAAACCCGGCAATCCGCCGAAAGGAGACGCCTTCCGTGAAAATCCTGAAGATCGACCACCTGGGTATCGCCGTAAACTCCATTGACGCCGGCCGAAAGTTTTGGGAAGACATCCTGGGGCTTAGGTTCGAGGGCAGCGAAACCGTGGCCGCCCAGAAGGTCACCACCGCCTTCCTCCCGGTGGGGCAAAGCGAGGTGGAGCTTCTGGAATCCACCGCGCCGGACGGGCCGGTGGCCAAGTTCATAGAAAAACGCGGCGAGGGCGTCCAGCACGTGGCCTTCCGCGTGGAAAACATAGAGGAGGCCCTTGCGGAGCTGAAAGACAAGGGCGTGGCCCTCATAGACCAGACGCCCCGCATCGGCGCTGGCGGCGCCAAGATCGCCTTCCTGCACCCCAAGGCCACGGCGGGCGTCCTGGTGGAGCTTTGCGAACGCGAGGGCAAATAGAACGGTTGTTATAATTCATGGCCGATTAGCTCCTTTTTGGGTGGCCCCGGCAACTCGTTGCCGGGGCGCGAAGCGCAAGAGGGCTTTTCCCACAAGCCAAGCGGCAATTCAGAAAAAAGACCTCTTGTCCTATGGACCCCGGCAACAAGTTGCCGGGGCCGCCCACATAGTGGCTTTGACCGAATCGGTTTGGAATTATGGCAAACGCTATAAGGAAAAGGAAGCTGCGACATGGGCATCGTTGAAGGAAAAATAAAAAATCTTGCCGAGCGCGAGGCCAAAATCCGCGAGATGGGCGGCAAAAAGGCGGTGGAAAAGCAGCACGAGGGCGGAAAGCTAAGCGCCCGGGAGCGCCTTAACCTCCTCTTCGACCCCGGCACCTTCCGGGAGCTTGACCTTTTCGTCACCCACCGCTGCGTCAACTTCGGCATGGAAAAGATCGACATCCCCGCCGACGGCGTGGTGACGGGCCACGGCCTGGTGGACGGCCGGCCCGTCTTCGCCTACTCCCAGGACTTCACCTCCCGCGGCGGAAGCCTTGGGGAGATGCACGCCAAGAAGATCGTCAAGGTCATGGACATGGCCTTGAAGGCCGGCGCGCCGCTGGTGGGCATGAACGACTCGGGCGGGGCCCGCATCCAGGAGGGCGTGGACGCGCTCTCCGGCTACGGCAAGATCTTCTACCGCAACTCCCTGGCCTCGGGCGTCATCCCCCAGATCTCCGCCATCATGGGGCCCACGGCTGGAGGCGCGGTCTACTCCCCGGCCATGACCGACTTCATCTTCATGGTGAAAAAATCGAGCTACATGTGCATCACGGGCCCCAACGTCATAAAGGCCGTGACGGGCGAGGAGATAACGGCCGAGGCCCTGGGCGGGGCCGCCACCCACAACGAGAAGAGCGGCGTGGCCCAGTTCGCCTGCGACTCGGACGCCGAGGCGATCTTGGATATCCGCACGCTTTTGTCGTACCTTCCGGCCAACAACATGGAGGACCCGCCCTTCGTCGCGCCCACGGACGATCCCGGCAGGATCGAGCCCGCGCTTGATTCCATCGTCCCGGATAACCCCAACGTCCCGTACGACATGAAGGAAGTGATCCGGGCCATCGTGGACGACGGCGTCTTCTTCGAGCCCCACAAGCTATACGCGAAAAACATCATCGTGGGCTTCTCGCGCCTGGGGGGGCGCGTCATCGGCATCATAGCGAGCCAGCCCGGCGTCATGGGCGGCTGCCTCGACATAAACGCCAGCGACAAGGCCACCCGCTTCATCCGCTTCTGCGACGCCTTCAACATCCCCATGCTCACCATCGCGGATGTCCCCGGCTACCTTCCGGGAAGCGACCAGGAGTGGGGCGGCATAATCCGCCACGGCGCGAAGCTTCTGTGGTGCTACTCCGAGGCCACGGTGCCCAAGCTCTTGCTCATAACCCGCAAGGATTACGGCGGATCGTATCTGGCCATGTGCGCCAAGGATCTGGGCGCGGACTACGCCGTGGCCTGGCCTACCGCCGAGATCGCCGTCATGGGGGCTGCGGGCGCGGCCAACATCATCCACGCCAAGGAGATCGCGGCCGCCGCCGACCCCGCGGCCAAGCGGGCGGAAAAGATCGCGGAGTACGAGGGGCTCTTCTCCAACCCCTACGTGGCGGCCTCCCGGGGCTACATCGACGCCGTCATACGCCCCAGCGACACAAGGCCGCGCCTCGTGGAGGCCTTGAACGCCTTTGCCGGCAAGCGCGAGCTGCGTCCGCCCAAGAAGCACGGCAACATCCCGGTTTGAAGGCTTACGAAAAGCGCGAACTTAAGTGTCGCGCTTCAAAGCCAATTCCGCCACGTACAGAAAGTACGCGTGGCTCTTGGCTTTTCGCGCTCCTTGCATTTCATCGCTTTTCGTAAGCCTTCAGTTCCGGCCTCTTTCACGGGGCTGTAAAAGGAGGGAAGATGGACAAGCGGAAAATAGCAGCCGCCATGGCCGGGGTGATGGAGTTCATGAAGGCCCGGGACGCGGCCCTGGTGGAGGAAGCCCCGGAAGCGGCGGCGGAAGCCAGCACAAGCGCCCCCGCGCCGCTCCCCCCGCCCTCGGCCTACGCCCTCTCGGGGCGCATGGCCGCCATGCAGTGGCGGAACATGTTCCAGATGCGCGCCGTACGCGGTTTAAGATAACGAAGCCTGATAACCTCTTCTCAACCGCCCGGACACCGAGGCCGATGGAAAACGATGAGATGCAAGGCGCGCAAGCCGCGCGCGAAGGGAGCGTACTTCCACCCCAAGAAATCTGCGATTTCTTGGGGACCCCGGGTTATTTACGTGACCGAGCCGCGCGGCGAAGCGCAACGCAGCGGATCGCGTTTTCCGACGGCCTCATAGGAGACGATGATGAGCGAGCATAATAGTATTGAGCTGACCGAGATCAACTACGGCAAGGACCGGCCCAAGGCCAAGAACCCTGTGAAGATCGAGGATTTGAGCCTGCGCGACGGCCACCAGTCCCTCTTCGCCACGAGAGGCCGCACCGAGGACATGATCCCGGTGGCGGAGATGATGGACGAGGTGGGCTTCTGGGCCATCGAGACCTGGGGCGGGGCCACCTTCGACACCATGCACCGCTTTTTGAACGAGGACCCCTGGGCCCGCATACGCGTCCTCAAGAAATACATCAAGAAAACGCCCTTCTCCATGCTGCTGCGGGGCCAGAACCTCGTGGGCTACCGGAACTACGCCGACGACCTGGCGGACATATTCGTCGAGCGCGCCGCCGAAAACGGCATGGACATCTTCCGCACCTTCGACGCTCTTAACGACTACCGCAACTTCGAGACGGTGGTCCCGGCCATCAAGCGCTGCGGCAAGCACTTCCAGGGCTGCATCTGCTACTCGCTCACCAGCCCGCGCCTTGGGGGCGAAGTCTACAACCTGGAGTACTACGTCAAAAAGGCCAAGGATCTGGAGGCCATGGGCGCGGACTCCATCTGCGTCAAGGACATGGCGGGCTTGATCAGCCCCTACGACGCCTACCGAATCATCAAGGCCCTGAAGGAGAACTGCAAGGCCCCCATCCACCTGCACAGCCACTTCACCAGCGGCATGGCCCAGATGAGCCAGCTAAAGGCCATCGAGGCGGGCGTTGATATACTCGATACCGTCATGATGCCCTACGGCTTCCGCACCAGCCACCCGGCCATAGAGCCTCTGGTGATGAGCCTTTTGGGCACCAACCGCGACACGGGCTTCGACATAAAGCTTCTCGCGGACATCGACGAGGTCCTGGAAAAGGAGGTCATGCCCAAGTACCGGCACCTCCTGGACGACACCAAGATGAGCATCATCGACATCAACGTGCTCCTCCACCAGACCCCGGGCGGGATGCTCTCTAACCTCGTGAACCAGCTCCGCGAGATGGACGCATTAGACCGCATCGACGAGGTCTACCGCGAGCTTCCCCGCGTAAGGAAGGAGCTGGGCCAGATTCCCCTCGTGACCCCCACGAGCCAGATCGTTGGCGTGCAGACCGTCATGAACGTGCTGCACGACACGGAAGGCGAGCGCTACAAGATGATCACGAGCCAGGTGAAGGACCTTTGCTACGGCCTCTACGGCAAGACCGCCGTGCCCATAGACCCGGAGGTCCAGAAAAAGGCCTTGAAGGGCTACACCCGCGAGGGCGTCCCGGCCGAGGAGCCCATCACCGTGCGGCCCGCCCAGGTGCTGCCCCCCGAGCTTCCCAAGGCCAAGGCGGACACCAAGGGCCTAGCGAAGGACATCGACGACGTCATCCTCTACGCCCTCTACCCGGTGACCGGCAAGCGCTTCCTGCGCTGGAAGTACGGCCTGGAGGAGCCCACCCCGGACACCTTGCCCCGCACCATGGCCGACGTAAAGGCCGAGGAGGATCTCGTCCGCAAGGCCAAGGCCGGGCTCCTGGTTGAAAAACCCGCCAAGGAGGCCCCGGCCAAGGGCCCGGCGCTGCGCACCTTCAACGTGTTCGTGGACGGCGATTACTTCACCGTGGAGGTGGAGGAGGAGGGCGGCGCGCCCGTGGTGACCTCAGTCACCCCCGCTCCCAAGGCCGCCGCGTCCCCGAAGCCCGCGGCTCCGAAGCCCGCAGCCGCCTTGAAGCCCGCCCCGGCCCCCAGGCCCGCCGCGGCCGCCGCACCAGCGGCCCCCGCGCCCGCC
>JAKAGN010000002.1 GCA_021815525.1 Deltaproteobacteria bacterium | reverse complement strand
TAGGGGAAACCCTTTTTTCAAAAGGGTTTCCCCTACCCCTCCCCCCGCAGGGCCCCGTTCCATTTCACGATGTCGGGAGCGACAGCCGCGTGAGCCAGGGCAGGAACTGGAAGACGAGGGAGGACTTGAGCCAGGCGCGGTAGTGGGGGCCGGCGTGGTCGAGGCCCAGGAACTGGGCCGTGGTGGAGGATGCCCCCAGGTAGAGCACGATGGTTACGAAGAGGCTAGCGAAGAACTGCCCGATCTCGGCCTCGGGGCCCGAGAGGAGCACCTTCTGCCGGAAGTTGGAGCGCATGACGGCCAGGAGCTGGGGGATCAAGGGATAGCCGGGTATGGCGTCCAGGGCCTCGGTGCGGGAGATGTTCTGCATGATGATGCGCATCCCGTTGGGGCTTTCGTAGTGGTGGTCCACTATGCGCTCGATCAGAAGCGCCAAGCCCTTCCCGGGGGGCAGAAGGTCCAGCCCCTTCATCCAAACGAAATGCGCGGCGTAGAACTCGTCCACCACCTCGGCCACCACGGCGCCGAAGAGGTCCGCCTTGGAGGGGAAGTAGTAGCGGATGAGGGGATGGTCGAAGCCGCCCTCCTTGGCGATCATGCGGAGGGACGCCTCGTGGTAGGGATGCCGCGAGAAAACCCGGCGCGCGGCGTCGAGTATCTTCTCCCGCGCGATGTCGCCCTTTTTGGACTCCACGGCGATTTTTGAATCCGTTTTATTTCCGGCCTGTTCCATGAGCCCATCATGCCTATTGAAAGCTTAAGTGTCAATCATTTTTTGCCGCCTGTAAAAAAAATCTTGACTCGCTTTTCGATCTTCGGGTAATTCTATTTTTACAGTCGGCAAAAAAATAAGCCCGGGAGGGACGCATGGACACGAATTTCCTGGATCGCCGCTCATTCCTGCTTCTAAGCGCCACGGGCGCGGCCGGATGCCTCTACGCCGCCTTCCGCTTCGCGCGCTCCGGTCCCCGGAGCCTTGCCGCCCTGAGCGCCCAGGCCGGCCCCTTCGGCATGGGGGACGCGGCCGCCAAGGCGGGGCTCGTTCCAGCCCGGCTTGCGGACGGCTCCTACGAGATATCCGCGGACGCGGTGGAGGTGGGCCAATCCGCGGTCCTGGCGGCCGGCGGAATTCCCCTTCTCCTCATCCGCGGGGAAAAATCGGCGCGGATATTCAACGCCACCTGCACGCACTTAGGCTGCCTGGTGAGATGGGACGCCGCATCCCAAAGGTTCCTGTGCCCCTGCCACGGCGGAACCTACGACGCCGACGGAAAGGTCATCTCGGGCCCGCCGCCCGCCGCCCTTTTGGAGCACAAGACCGAGACGGCCGGGGGCAAGATCCGCTTCACGGTGGCTTAGCCGTCCGCCTGGAAGCGAGATCCGTCGCGTCGCGCTTCACCGTTTTTATCCAGCCTTTTCAATTGGTTGTTAGGATACCTGGCGACATGGACTGGGAAAACCTGGGGCGCAAGGCCTCGAAAAAATGGGAGGAAATCCGCGAGGGCGCGGCCGGGGTCCGGGAGGACATCCTGTGCGACACAACCTTCGCGCCCCGCACCGGCTGGGACTACCTGGCCCATTCCGGCACCGTGCTGGCGGCCCTCATGCTGCTCCAGGCCGCCACCGGCGTTCTCCTTTTTTTCGACTTCCGGCCGAACCCATCCCTGGCCTTCGCATCGCACCTTTTCATAAGGAACGACGCGGCCTTCGGGCTTTTGATCTCCAACATCCACACCCTGGGCGCCAAGCTCATCGTGCTCCTGGCCTTCGTCCACATGATCCGCCTCATGTGGCTCGCCTCCTACCGGGGCCCCCGGGCCTTCCAGTGGTACACCGGAATCGGGCTGCTGACGCTGCTCCTTTTCACGGGCTTTTCCGGCTATCTCCTTCCCTGGTCCCAGCAGTCCTTCTGGGCCTGCGTTGTGGGCACCGAGGCCCTCAAGGTGGTGCCCGTTCTCGGCCCCTTCGCGGCGGGGCTCCTCCGGGGCGGCGATAACGTAGCCGGGCCGACTCTTTCACGCTTCTACGTTCTCCACGTCTTCCTGCTCCCCGCGGGGCTCGCGGCTCTTTTCTGGTACCACGTGAAAGGCGTCTGGAAGACTCGCACCATCGGGCCCGAGGACTCCCTTGCCCGGGCGGACGAGTCGGCCTGCATCGGCTGCGGGGCCTGCGAGAGGACCTGCCCCTTCTCGGCGGTCAACATGGTGGAGGTGGCGGGCCAGGAAAAACCCCGGCCCCGCTTCGACCCGGATCTTTGCAACGCCTGCCGCGCCTGCGTGGACCGCTGCCCTGTAAGGTGCATCTCGCTCGTATGCGGCGGCGCGCCCTGCGTCACGGAGCCCATCTATCCCCATAACGTTCTTCGCCGGGCCTTTTCCACCGCCGCGGTCCTTTTCGCCCTCTTTTTCGCGGCCTACTTCCTGCCGGCGCTCTTCATCGCGGAAAAAACTCCGGCCGATCCCATGCTTACGCCGGAGCACATCAAGCCGGACTGGTACTTCCTGGGCCCCTACCAGGTGCTGAAGGTGATGCCCAGCGAGCTTACCGGCCTCGCCGCGCTTTTCGCGGTCTTCATGCTTATGGTCTTCCTCCCGAAGCTCGACCCCAGGGGCCCCCGGGATCCGGCCCGGCGTCCCCTCTTCACCTTAGCCGTCAAGATCGGCGTGGGGGCCTTCGTACTCTTCACCCTCTGGGGATGGGTGTCCTGACATGAAACCTTGCGCCTTTTTCGTCCTCCTCCTGGCGGCCCTCGCTCCGATTTCGGCCGCGGCCGAAGACGAGCCCCTCTTCCTCCTCTCGGACGCCTGCGTGCGCTGCCACTTGACCTGCGAGCGGGGGGCCTACGACAACACCGTAACGGCCTGGCGGGACTCCGTCCATTTCCGGCCCGACGTCACCTGCGCCGACTGCCACGGCGGAGACCGCTACCTCTCCCTTCCCACCTTCAGGAAGGGCCACATGGGGGTTCCGGGGCCGGGGGCCATCGTTCCCATGTGCGGGCGCTGCCACACCCGCGAGGCCGACGACTTCCTGCGCCGGATCGGGGCTCCCCGGGACCGGCCGCTCTGCACGGCATCCTGCGTGGACTGCCACGGCTCCCACCGCGTGGAGAAGGCCGAGGCCGCACAGATCGTGAGCCCGGCTCGCTGCGGTACCTGCCACTCCTTCGACAAGGCCCGGGAAAGCGCATCGGCCGTGGCGCGGGCAGGCGCCCTCTTCTCGGCCGTGAAAAAGGCCATAGCCGAAAGAAAGCGGAAAAATCTCCCCACCGAATCCGCCGAGATCGAGCTTGCCCGCATCCGCCTCGAGTACGCCGCGGCCTTCCACTCCTCCCTGGCGCCATACCTTGCCGGGGAGATCGACTCCAAGACCGTGGCGTCCCTGAAGAATCTTTCCGCAAGGCTCGCGGAAGAGAGCCCCGGCCGCTGGAAATGGCAGGGGCTTCTGGTCCTCGCGTTCCTGGCGGTGGTCATGTTCGTCCTCATCCGGCGCATGAAGGCGCTTCCCGAAATTCCGCCCCAAGACAGGAGAAAGTCATGAGCGATCCCATCGATGCCCAAAACGCCCCAGAAAAGAAAAAGGCGGCCTTCCTGCGCTTCCTCCTTCCGGGCCGCACGCCGGGAAAACCCGGTAACGGCCTGGCCCTTCTGGCCCTCGTCATTTCCTCAATATGTCTCTTCCTCCTCCTTTCGGACCGTTTCCTGGGGACCAAAAACGATTCCCTGGCATCCCTCAACGGCATGATGACCGACAAGGTGGTGCCCGAGATGAAGCGGGCGAGGGAGCTGGAGGTGGTGAACGAGGTTTACGAGCTGAAGCACATCTCGGTGACCCTCCAGAAAATCCGCGACACCACGAAGAACGAGGAAGTGAAAACCATGATCGAGAAGCTCCGCAAGGACATCGAGGACATCTCGGTCAAGATATACGTCCACGAGTAAGGGGGTAGCCCGGAATGAGCGACGAAAACGGCAATCTCACCATCTGGGGAAAAACCTTCTCCCGCCGGGCCTTTCTGAAGGGCGGGGCCGCGGCGCTGGCCCTCGGGGCCGTGGGCGGGGGGATGCGCGCCTGCGCCACGCCCGACGAGGTCTACACCGCCGACTACCCGGTGGTCCCCGAAAACAAGGCGGAGCTTCCCAAGAACGGCAAGTCCGTCCTGATACTGGGGGGCGGCTTCGGCGGAATGCACGCGGCCTGCGAGCTTCTGGACCGCGGCTTTTCGGTGACGGTGATCGAAAAGTCGAACCTTCTTGGCGGAAAGCTCAAGAGCTGGCGCGACACCCGCTTCGGCGTGCCGCCGGTGAACGACCCCAACTGGCGCGGCTACCCCCGCGACCACGGGGCCCACGCGGTGTGGGGCTTCTACAACAATCTCCGGGAGTTCATGGGCCGGCACGGCTACAAGCTTTGGCGGGTGCCGCGCGAAACCACCATGTACAACTACCTCGACAAGGACGGCACCAACGCGGTGCTGGGAATGCCCCCCAAGTGGCCGGCCCCCCTCGACCGCCTTGAGCTGATGGTGGAGGCCCGGCGCATCTTCGCGCATCTCATAGGCAAAAAAAGCCTGGAGTCCACCACCTTTTTGCGGAAGATGATCGCCTTCGATTTCCAAAACGTGAGGCAGCGCCTCTACATGGACTCGGTGTCCTTCCCCCACTGGGCCCGCTCGGTGGGGATGCCGGACGAGCTAGTCAGCCGCTTTTTCGGGCCGCTCTCCGAAATGGCCATGTTCGACAACATAGACAACGCCTCGGCCCTCTACACCGTCATGCTCATGTCGCTGGCCACCGGCTCCCACGACGACATGAACATCGACGTCTTCATGCACCCGCCGGGGGAGACCTACTGCCTGCCCATCGAGCGCTACATAAAGGCCAGGGGCGGCGCCATCGTCTTCGACACCCCGGTCATCAAGCTCGTCAAGGACGGCGGCCGCATCAAGAGCGTGATCGCCGGAAACGAGGGCTACGTGCCGGGCGTCAAGACATGGAAATGCAGCGTGTGCGGCTCGGTCTTCGCATCCCCCACCAAGCCCCTGCGCTGCCCGGTTTGCGGCGCGCCAGCCGAGCAGATAAACCCGTTGGCCTCCGGCCCGCCCAAGGAGTACAAGGCCGACTACTACGTGGTGGCCATGGACACCCCCGGCGCCCGCGAGCTGGTGGCCAAGTCGGGCCTGCTGGGAAGCACCTACTTCGACAACATGCAAAAGCTTGAAAGCGTCTCGGTCTACCCGGTTAACCTCTGGTACGACAAGTGCCGGGCCTGGGAGGAGCGCTTTCCGGGCTTCATCGACTTCTTCCCCTCCGGCTTCAAGTACCTGGGGATCACCCTGAACTGGGCCTCGGACGGCGTCATCAACGGGAAAAAGGTGGCCAGTCCCCTGGTCCCCGACTACGCCGGAAGGGGCATAAACGTCATCGAGACCCAGATCGCCGACGCGGCGCGGGTGAAGAACTTCTCGGACGAGGAGATCGCGGCGCTCGTCCACGAGGAGCTGAAGATGGTGATGCCGAACCTTCCGAAGCCCACGGACTTCTACGTGAACCGCTGGGAGAACTACTCCCCCCAGCGGGTGGGCTACGAGGCCATCCGGCCGCCCATCCCCTCGCCTTTGGACAACCTCTTCTTCATAGGCGACTGGGTGCGCACGGACCACGAAAGCGTCTACATGGAGAAAACCTGCGTCTCGGCCAAGATGGTGACGAACCACATCCTGGAAAGGGCGGGACAAAAGGAAGGAAAAATCACCATCTTGAAAAGCGGAACCCCGAACCCGCTAATAAATATCGTAAGAACCCTCTACAGCGTCTATCCCTGATCCCACCCCACCAATAGACGCAAAAACCCGCCTCCGCGGGCCGGGGGGGAATCGTTTCCCCCCGGCTCCCCCGCCCCGGCGCGCAATCCGCGCGCAAGAAGGCTTGAAGGGGGCCCCGCATCCGGCAGGCTCCCCGCCGCGCGCGGGAGAAACAAGTCGAAGGCCGTTCCGTCAGGGCGTGCCGGCGAGGAAGATCACCAGGAGGGCGGTTCCCACCAGCATGACGCCCGTCCAGTAGCCCGGCGTGTCGGAGTCGGCGCCCGCCCGCATCCGGCAAAGGTCCGGGTTGTCGGCGCCGCCGGCCGCGGCCTGCAAGGAAGCCTGGCCCGATGAGGACGCCGCGGCCCCGGGAGCCTTTCCCACCACCTTCGCCCACGCCGCGCCGGGAACCAGGCCCACCAGCAAAACGGCGCACAGGAGAAGACTAAGAAGCCTCAAAATATCCGTTCCGTTTTTCACCGTTTTTCCTCCCTCCGTGCCGCGTTTTTTGGCTGCCCCTTTTCGCGGGCCGCAGGCCCCCCGCTCATCCCGCCTTGGGAAGAACCAGAAGGGCGAAGTTGGCTGATATGCGCCAGCGCTCCCTAAAATCGGCCGTCTCCAGGAAAACGCGCCCCGAGGTCGGGTCGTTCATGATGACCCGGGAGCGGTCCCGGCTTAGGCCCACAACCACCAGGAAGTGGCGGCGGCCCTCCCCGCCCAGCATCACGATGACGGGCCGCGTGGCCACCACCTGGGCCTCCAGGTCCTCGAAGGAGGACGTGTACACCCTTGCCGTATAGCCCACCGAGCGGGCGAGATCGGCCAGCTCACCGCCCGAATAGCCCTCCTTGGGGCAGGGCCCCCCCGCCACGGCCGAAACCGCCGCGGGATCGAGGCCCCAGTAAGACAGCACCATGGCGAGACACGCGCTGCCGCAGCAGGGGCCGCTTGCTTGGCGCTTCACCGGAACGTCCAGAATCAGGGTCTGGTCGCCGGCCTCGTACTCGGCCGTCACCTGATGATAGGGCGACTCGGCGCAAGCGAAAAAAAGCGCCGAAAAAGCCATCAGAATCAAAATGGAACGAATTTTCATGGGATTTCCTTCATGACTCAATCCCTAACGATAGTGTGAATGAGCCTTCCGTGTCAAGGCGATCCGCCGTTCCCGCCCGCCGCCCCCAAAAAAACAGGGGCGGCCGCCATCCGCTGGGTGAAACGGCGTTTTTAAGCTGGCAGCCGAAAAAGGCGGCTTCCGCCTTTCCCGCCGTTTTTCTCCCGGCCATTTCCCGGCCGATTGACAGGGCCATTCCGCTGGGGTAGCGTGCGCCGCGTTGCGGTTCCGGCCCGGAAAGGGCGAAGGAAACGCGAAAGGAAGAGCCAGTGGCGGCGGAGGCGCACATCGAAAATCCCCCGGGCAAGGCCGGGCTTGCGGAGTTCATCCGGGCCGTGGCCGGGCGCAAGGGCTGCGTCCGGGCCTCGGGGCTCTCCGGCAGCGCTGTGGCCTACATGGCGGCGGCGCTCCGGCGAGAGCTTCCGGTTCCGCTCCTCATCGTCGTTCCAACGCGGCGTCATGCATCGAAGCTCCTCTCGGACCTCGAATTTTTTCTGCCCGCCGGCGACGACCCGGCGGAGCGCATCCTGGAGTTTCAGCCCTACCACCAGATGGCCACCCGCGGTCTCGCCGCGAGCCCGGAGGCGGCCGCCGGCCGGATCGCGCTCCTTTTCAGGCTGCTTTGGGGCCAGTCGGTCCCGGAGATCGTGGTGGCAACCCCGGACGCCCTTTTGAACCGGCTCATCCCCAAGGCCGAGCTGAGCCTTTCGGCGGAGCTTCTGGCCGCGGGCGAGGACACGGACCGGGACCTTTTCCTGCAAAAGCTCGCGGCCGGGGGCTACTCCTCCTCCCTCCTCGTGGAGGCGCCCGGGGAGTTCTCGGTCCGGGGCGGCATCGTGGACCTCTTTCCGCCGGGCTTTTCGGACCCCCTGCGCCTTGAGTTCTACGGCGACACCGTGGAATCCATCCGGCTCTTTTCGGCCGCCACCCAGCGCACCATAAAGAAGCTTGGCGAGGCCGTGATCCTTCCGGCCTCCGAGGCCGTGATCCGGCCCGAGAACCTCCCCAGGGTGCTCCACAGGGTGAGGGAGAAGGCCCTGAGCCTTGGGCTCGCCGTGACCCAGGTGCGGGACCTCGCCCAAAAAATCAAGGACGAGGGCCGGTTTCCGGGCATCGAGGCCTTTTTGCCCCTCCTTTACGATCGCTGCGACACCCTCTTCGACTACCTGCCGGCTGACACCCTGGCGCTCGTGGTGGAGCCAGCCGAGACCGAGGCCGCAGCCTGCGGGGTTCTCCGCAAGGCCCAAGTCTCCCACGAGACGGCGCTTTCCGAGCGGAGGATGTCGCTTGCGCCCGCCGCGGCCTTCGCGGACTGGCCAGAGATACAGAAGGCCCTTTCGGAGCGCGGCGCGGTGGAGGTCCTATCGGTCCCCCTGACCGGCCCGGGGGACGCGCTGGGCTCCGGGACGGCGGGCGCGCCAGTTTTTTCCTTCGAGGTTTCGGGAAACGAGGACCTAAGCCGCGAGATCGCCGGAAACCGGGAGCACGAGCGGCCGCTCCTTCCCCTTGCCGAGCGGCTTTCGGCCCTCCGGCGCGCCGGGGTCACGACGGTGCTTTCGGTTCCCGGAAAGGAGCAGGCCCGCCGCGTGGAGGGGCTCCTGGCGCCCTACCACGTTTCGCTCGCCAGGAACTACGCGCCCTTTTCCGATTACTCCGGCGAAAACCAGCTCCGGATAGCCCTGGGGAGGCTTTCGGGCGGCTTTGTCTGGAAAAGCGAGGGCATATCCGTAATCACCGACTCGGAGATATTCGGCGGCCGCCGCCGCACCGACAAATCCGTGGCGGAGCGGCCGCGGACCGAGCTATTGGACCTTGGGAGCCTCGGGCAGGGCGACTTCGTGGTGCACGTGGACCACGGCATCGCCCGCTACGACGGGCTTTCGACCCTCAAGGTGAACGAGGTGGCCGGCGACTTCCTGGTGCTCTCCTACAAGGACGGCGACCGGCTCTACCTTCCCGTGGACCGGTCGAACTTGGTCTCCAAGTACCGCGGCGTGGGGGAGGCCGCCCCGCCCCTGGACAAGCTGGGGGGGACAAGCTGGGAGAAGGTAAAGCACAAGGTCAAGAAGAACGTCGAAAAGATAGCCAAGGACCTTCTCGACCTCTACGCCACGCGGCGCGTGCGGCCGGGTTACGCCTACTCCGCCCCGGACGAGTACTTCGCCGAGTTCGAGGCCGGCTTCGCCTGGGAGGAGACGCCGGACCAGGCCCGCACCATAGACGAGGTGCTGAAGGACATGGAGAAGGCCGCCCCCATGGACCGGCTGGTGTGCGGCGACGTGGGCTACGGCAAGACCGAGGTGGCCCTGCGGGCCTCCTTCAAGGCCGTGACGGACGGCAAGCAGGTGGCATTCCTGGCCCCCACGACGATCCTCGCGGAGCAGCACTACCGGACCTTTCAGGCCCGCTACCGGGGCTACCCCGTGAGGGTGGCCTGCCTCAACCGCTTCAGGAGCGCCAGGGAGCAGAAGGAGATACTCGCGGGGATCGCGGACGGGACCGTCGACATCGCCGTCGGCACCCACAGGCTCATCCAGAAGGACGTGACTTTCCGGGACTTGGGGCTCCTGATGGTGGACGAGGAGCAGCGCTTCGGCGTCTCCCACAAGGAAAGGCTCAAGAAGTTCCGCGCCACGGTGGACGTCCTGGCCCTCTCCGCCACCCCCATCCCCCGGACCCTCCACATGTCCCTTTCGGGTATCCGCGACATCTCCGTCATCAACACGCCCCCGGAGCAGCGCCGGCCCATCACCACCTACGTCACGCCCTTCGAGGACGCGGTGGTGGCCGAGGCCTTGCGCCGAGAGCTTTCCCGGGGCGGCCAGGTCTTCTTCGTGCACAACCGGGTCCAGAGCATCCACTCCATTGCGCGGAAGCTCTCGGAACTGGTACCGGAGGCCCGCTTCGCCGTGGCCCACGGCCAGCTTCCAGAGGAGGACCTCGAGAAGGTCATGATGCGCTTCATCGAGCGCGAGGTGGACGTCCTCGTCTGCACCTCCATCATCGAGAGCGGCCTCGACATCCCCGGCGCCAACACCATAATCATCAACAAGGCCGACACCTTCGGGCTCGCCCAGATGTACCAGCTAAGGGGACGCGTGGGCCGGGGCGAGGAGCAGGCCTTCGCGTACCTCCTGATCCCCGAGGAGTCCCAAATGACCCGCGACGCCCAGAAGCGCCTGAAGGTGCTCATGGAGCACCGGGACCTGGGCGCGGGCTTCGCCATCGCCATGAGCGACCTCCAGATACGCGGGGGCGGCACCATACTGGGCGCGAGCCAGTCCGGACACGTGGCGGCCGTGGGCTACGAGCTTTACCTGCGGCTCATGGAGGAGGCGGTCTCGCGCCTCAAGGGCGAGAAGGTGGAGGAGCCCCTGGAGCCCGAGATCAACGTGGACTTCGACGCCTTCCTCCCCCCCGCCTACGTCCCGGACACGGACCAGCGCCTGCTTTGCTATAGGAGGCTCGCCCGCATGAACGAGGTGAGCCAGGTGGGCGCCTTCATGAAGGAGCTTTCCGACCGCTACGGCAAGCTCCCAGCGCCCGCCTCCCAGCTCCTCTACAAGATAATGCTGAAGATACTTTCCCGGGAGGCCGGGGTTAAGCGCCTGGACCTTGCGGCCGACGTCCTTTCGCTCTCCTTTTCCGCGGACCACATGGCCCGTCCCCAGGCCCTCCTGGAAATGGTGTCGCTTTCGGGCGGCTCCGTCACCCTCACAGGGGAGGGCGCGCTGCGGGTGGTCCTTGGGGGCGATGGGGCGCGGGGAAAGGTGAGTACCGCCAAAAACGTGTTGAAAGAAGTGGCGCGCCGTGTTAACCTTAAAGATTCAAATGGGTTGTAAAGCCACCCGGAGCCCCTAAAGGAAAAACCAGCCATGAACCGCCTCGCCTCCTTTCCTTCTCCAAGCCGCATCCTTCTCGCCTGCCTGCCCGCCGTCCTCCTTCTCCTCGCCCCGGCCGCGGCCCGGGCCAAGCTGGTGGACCGCGTCGTCGCCGTGGTGAACAACGACATAGTGAAGCTCTCCGAGCTGGAGGCCGTGGTGGCCCCCGTCATGCAGGAGCTGGAACGGGCCGGCTACCCGCCCGAAAAGGAGCAGGAGATCGCCTACAAGGTGCGCGAGGACGCCCTCCAGGGCCTGATCGAGCGCAAGCTGGTGGACCAGGAGACAAAGCGCCTGGGTGTCAAGGTGGACGACAAGGACGTGGACGCCTATATCGAGCAGATAAAGCAGGAAACCCACATGACCGGCGAGGACATGGCCGCGGCATTGAAGGCCCAGGGCATGACCTTCGAGACCTTCCGGGAAAACCAGAGGGAGAGCCTGCTGCGGGCGCGGCTCCTGGAGCGGGAGGTGGCCTCCCGCATAGTGGTGACCCAGGACGACATCAAAAAGTACTACGAGGACAACAAGGACAAGTTCTCGGGGAAAGTTCTTTACCACCTGTGGCACCTGGCGGTTTCGCCCCTGAGCGGGAGCGACGGCGAGGCGCGCCTTGACGAGGCCCGGACCGCGCTCTCCCAGGGGACGTCCGTGACCGAGGTGACCGCGCGTTTCGGCAAGGACGTGCCCAAAGTGGAGGTATCGGACCTGGGCGACTGGGTCATCACCGACCTTGCGCCCTTCTTCCAGGAAAAGGTGGCGGCCTTGAAGCCCGGCGAAGCCACGGGGGTCCTTGCAACGGACCAGGGCCCCACGGTCCTTTTCCTATCGGGCGTCAAGAAGGGCGGCGGAAAGACCCTGGAGGAGGCCGCGCCCGACATCCGGCGCGCCATCTACAACCAGACGCTGACCGAGCGCTACAAGGCCTGGGTCGAAGCCCTAAAAAAGAAGGCCTACATCAAGATCACACGGTGAAAGCCAAGGGGCGGATCGAGCGCGGGCCGGGGCCTTCCTTCGGGGCCTTCCTGCGGGCCAGGAGGGAGGAAAGGGCCCTTACCATAGCCGACGTGAGCCGGATGACCCGCCTCACGGAAAACACCATTTCGCTCCTGGAGCGCGAGGAGCTGGCGCTCCTTCCGCCGCCGGTCTTCGTCAGGGGCTTCGTGGCGGCCTACGCCGAGGCGGTGGGCGCGGACCGGCGCGCGGCCCTCGAAATGTGCCTGGCGGCCATCGAAAGGGCCTCTCCCCCGGAAGAAGGCCGCTTCCAGGTGATACGCGCCGCGGCGTGGATATTAAGGCTCGGGGTGCTGGCCGCCTTCACCATGCTGGTGGCGGTCCTCGTCCTCATGGTTTGCCTGCCGGGCGGGGACAGCGCCTGGGACCCCGGGGGCCGGAGCGCCGTACTCGCGCCCGCCGCGCAAGGCCCCCACGACAGGGCCGCGGCCCCGGCCCTGCGCCTTGCGGTGACGTGCCAGGGCGACACCTGGATAAGGGTCATGGCCGACGGCGTGGAACGCGGGCGTTTCGACATGAGACCGGGCCAGCGCATGAGCCTCGCTGCGGCGCGGAGCTTCAACATCCTGGTGGGAAACCCGGAGGCCGTGCGGGTGACCTTGAACGGAAAGCCAGTGACGCTCTCCGGCAGGCCCGGCCAAGCGGTGAACCTCCGCCTGCCCTGACAGGCTGGTCAAAAACGCGGACTGCGGCGTTGCGCTTCAAAGCCAAGTTCGGTCACGTACGAAAAGTACGCTCCCTCCTTGGCTTTTCGCGCGCCTTGCATTCCATCGTTTTTGGGCAGCCTGTCACGAGGCCTTCGATGGGATTTTTAGCGTTTTCGCGCGGTTGAGATTGTTCACAGCAAGATGCGGTTGCCATGCAAAGGGAGCCTGTACGAACCCGGGCCGTGCCAGTAAGGGTGACGGCCTACGGCGAAAGCGACGCCATCGTGACCCTCCTCACGGAGGACTGGGGCAAGATCGGCGCGCTGGCGCGCTCCGCCCGGAAAAGCCGGCGGCGCTTCGGCGGAAGCCTCGAGCTTTTCTCGCTTAGCCAGGTGGTGTATTCCACGGGGCGCGGCGGCCTTCCCATGCTTTCGGAGGCGTCCCAGATCGAGGCCTTCGACGAAATAAGGCGCGATGTCCTAAAGTTCGCCCACGCGAGCCTGTGGGTCGAGATACTTTCCCGCTTTCTTCCGGACGGGCTCTCCGGCGAGGCTGGCGGAGGCGAGCGGAAAATTTTCGGGCTTTTGGTGGATTGCCTGAGACTTTTGGCGGAGCGTCCGCCCGAGGCCGCAGCGGGTGTCCACGCCATGTTCCTGGCGCGCTTTCTGGGGGCCGCGGGCATCCCCCCCAGGCTTTCGGCCTGCGTGCGCTGCGGTAAGGCCCTTCCGCCCGAGGCCACCCGCGCGGCCTTCGACCCGGCGGCGGGGGGCATAGTATGCCGGGCCTGCGGCGCAAGCGGCCGGGACGAGAGGCGCGAAACGATTGACGTGTGCCAGAAGGCCCTAACGTGCGGCAACGACACGGATTTTCCCGAGCCGGCGCTTTCCCGCGCCGTGGAACTACTGGAGGCCTTCGCGTGCCGCCAAATGGATGCGAAACCTAATAGCCTTGACTTCTTACGCTCTTTGCGGAAGGGAGACCCACCATGCCCGACGCCTTGAAAAAGGTCCTGGAAAAGGAACCCGTGCGCGCCGAAGCGCCCTGCCGGGTGGACATGGGCGGCACGGTTGACATGCCGGCCCTGCATTACGCCATCCGGAACACCGACACCGTCACCTTCAACATAGCGGTCGCGCTCCGCACCAAGGTGACGCTGCTCCCGCACAGGGCGGGGTACGTCAAGGTCAGCTCCACCGGCTTCGACTCGGCCGAGTATCCCGAGGACAAGAGCCCCTTCATAGGGCACCCCCTGGGCCTCATGTTCGCGGTGGCGGCCTTTTTCCGGGCCTCGGGCGTGCACGTGGTGGTGGAGTCGGGCTCCCCAGTGCGCTCGGCCCTGGGCGGAAGCTCGGCCGCGGTGGTGGCGCTCGTCGCGGCCTTCGCCCGGGCCTGGACCGGGCTGGGAGAGCGGCCGCTCTCCCTCCGGCAGGTGGTGCTCCTCTCCCACGGCATCGAGAGCAACACCGCGGGCGTGCCCTGCGGGCTCCAGGACCAGCTGGCCGCGGCCTACGGCGGCGTCAACGCCTGGTACTGGCACCCCACGGCCTCGGGCCCCGGCTACGACAAGCGCACCGTGGTGCCCCCCAAGGGCCACGCGAAGTTGAACGAGCGGCTGCTCCTTGCCTACTGCGGCTCGCCCCACGACTCCATAGACGTGAACTCCGTGTGGGTGCGCGAGTTCCTGAAGGGCACCACCCGCGACAAGTGGACCCAGATGTGCCGCCACACCGTGGACTTCGTGGAGGCGCTGGCCAAGGGCGACTACGCCGAGGCCGCCGCCTGCATGAACAGGGAAGTGGCCATACGCCGCGAGATGACCCCCAACGTCTTGACCCCCATCATGGAAAAGCTCGTGGACACCGCCGTGGAGAACGGCTGCGGCGGCCGCTTCACCGGCGCGGGCGCGGGCGGCTGCGTGTGGGCCCTGGGCGAGAAAGGGGCCCTTGCCAAGGTCAAGGCCGAGTGGGACGAGATCCTTGCTGGAGCCGAGACCGCGCGGCTTCTGCCCATCACGGTTGACGGCCAGGGGGTTCTGGTGGAGTGAAAGCCCGCCGAAAAACGCGATTTTCTTCGTTGCGCTTCAAAGCCGATTTCGGTCACGTACAACTGAGTACGCTCCCTCATCGGCTTTTCGCGCGCCTTGAAACTCATCGTTTTTCGGCGGGCTTTATGCAGCCTTTTTCAACGGGCTGCCAAGGCGCGGAAGAAACCGGACCACGGACGGCCCACCACCGCCCGCGGTCGCTTGACTTGATACCCATCCGAAAGAAATGGAATCCATGACGTTTCAGGACCTCATCTTAAACCTTCAACGCTACTGGGCGGGCCAGGGAGCGATCCTCACCCAGCCCCACGACATGGAAGTGGGCGCGGGGACCTTCCACCCGGAAACGCTCCTGCGGGCGCTGGGCCCCGAGCCCTGGAAAACCGCCTACGTCCAGCCCTCGCGGCGGCCCACCGACGGCCGCTACGGCGAAAACCCCAACCGGCTCCAGCGCTACTACCAGTTCCAGGTGATCCTGAAGCCCTCGCCGTTGAACGTCCAGGACCTATACGTGGAAAGCCTGCGGGCTCTGGGCCTGGACCCCTTGGAGCACGACATCCGCTTCGTGGAGGACGACTGGGAGTCGCCCACCCTGGGGGCCTCGGGCCTCGGCTGGGAGGTGTGGCTGGACGGCATGGAGATCACCCAGTTCACCTACTTCCAGATAGCGGGCAGTATCGAGCTTTCGCCCGTCACCGCCGAAATCACCTACGGGCTCGAACGCATCGCCATGTATCTCCAGGGCGTGGACAACGTCTACGATCTTAAGTGGAACTCCCACGGCGTGAAGTACGGCGATCTCCACCTCCTCCAGGAGAAGGAGCAGAGCGCCTACAACTTCGAGCTTGCCGAGGTCCCCATGCTCTTTGCGCACTTCGCCGACTACGAGAAGGAGGCCCTGAAGGTGCTGGACGCGGGCTACGTGCTCCCTGCCTACGAGTACTGCTTGAAGTGCAGCCACACGTTCAATCTCCTGGACGCGCGTGGGGCCATCTCGGTAACGGAGCGCACCGGCTACATAGGGCGCATACGGAATCTCGCCCGCAGAAGCGCGGAGCAGTTTTTGGCGCAGCGGGAGGAGCTGGGCTTCCCTCTTCTTAAAAGCGCAACAGTGTAAGGGAATTACCCCATGAAAGACCTCTTGCTTGAAATCGGCTCCGAGGAAATCCCCGCGGGCTACATCGCCCCGGCCCTTTCGGCGCTTTCGCAAAACCTCGTTTCGAAGCTCGCGGCCTCCCGCATAGGCCACGGCGGCGTTACGACCTACGGCGCGCCACGGAGGCTCGCGGTTATCGTGGCGGACGTGGCCGAGATGAAGGAGGCCGTGTCCGTGGAAATGGTGGGCCCACCCAAGAAGGCCGCCTACGACGCTGACGGCAAGCCCACCATCGCGGCCGTCAAGTTCGCGGAAAAGGCCGGCGTGGACGTCTCGGCCCTTTCCATCAAGACCACCGAAAAGGGCGACTACCTGATGGCCGTGAAGGAGGAAAAGGGCGAGCCCGCGGCGGGCCTTCTTCCCGGCATCCTCGGCTCCCTCATCTCCGAGGTCCCCTTCCCCAAGTCCATGCGCTGGGCCTCGCTTTCCGGCACCTTCGCCCGGCCCGTGCACACCATAGCGGCCCTCTTCGGCCAGGATGTCGTGCCCTTCACGTGGAACGGCGTTTCAAGCGGCCGCGAGAGCCGGGGGCATTTTTTCATGGCCCCGGGGCCAGTGGCCCTGGCCAAACCCGCCGATTACGTGGCGGCGCTCGGAAAGGCGAAGGTCATGGTGGACCCTGCCGAGCGGGAGGCCTCCATAAAGGAGCAGGTGGACCGGGCGGCGGCCGCCGCGGGCGGAGTGGCAGTGGGCGGCGGCGAGGATCTTCTGGCGATAGTGACGAACCTCGCCGAGTTTCCAGTGGCCGTGACCGGGCGCTTCTCGCCCGATTACCTGGAGGTCCCCAAGGAAATCATCATCGAGGCCATGGCCAAGCACCAGAAGTACTTCGCGGTGGAGGATTCCGGCGGCAACCTCCTGCCCGCCTTCATCGCCATCAACAATACCGTGGTCAAGGACGAGGCGGTAACCGTGGGCGGCCACCAGCGTGTGCTGCGGGCGCGCCTGGAGGACGCACGCTTCTTCTTCCGGGCCGACCGCGAGAAAAAATCCTTCGAACCCTGGATCGAGGAGCTTTCCGGCATCCTCTTCCAGGCCAAGCTGGGCACGGTCCGCGACAAGACCGTGCGGGTGCGGGAGCTTGTGCGCTTCCTTGCGCGGGAGGCGGGCGTGAGCGTTGACGAGGCCGCCTGGGCCGAGCGGGCCGCGTGGCTACTGAAGGCCGACCTCGCGTGCCACGTCGTTGGCGAGTTCCCAACCCTCCAGGGCGTCATGGGCCGCATCTACGCGGGCCTTTTCGGCGAAGCCCCGGAGGTGGCCGCCGCCATCGAGGAGCACTACCGGCCGGTGCGCTCGGGAGGCCCGCTTCCCAAAAGCCGCGTGGGGGCGCTCGTGGCCCTTTCCGACAAGCTGGACACCCTGTGCGGCTGCTTCGCAGTGGGCCTTTCACCCACCGGAGCCAGCGATCCATACGCCCTGCGCCGCCAAGCCATAGGCATCGTCTCGATTCTGGCCGCCTCGGGGCTGCCCCTGGCCCTTTCCCGCATGGTGGAAAAGGCCGTGGGCCTCATCAAAACGCCCGGCTTGAACCGCCCCCAGGTGGAGGCCAAGGTCACAGCGTTCCTCAAGGACCGCCTCGTGAACCTGATGGCCGAGGCCGGGCACTCCAGGGACGTGGTGGCGGCCGCGGCCACGGTCTCCATCGACGACGTGCCGCTTCTGTGGCGAAGGGTTTCGGCCCTCTCGCGCTTGAAATCGCTCCCGGACTTCGAGCCCCTGGCCGTGGCCTTCAAGCGGGTGGTGAACATCATCGCCCAGGCCCGCGAAAAGGGCGAGCTTTCGGGCGCGGGCGCGGGCCCAGCCTCGGGGCTTTTCGAGAAGCCCTGCGAGAACGATCTCGTCTCCGCAACGGCCTCGGTCAAACGCAAGGTCGCGGAGCTTCTATCCGCGGGCGACGTGGAATCCGCGCTCCTATCGGTAGCGGGCCTGAGGCCCGCCGTGGACGCCTTCTTCGAGGGCGTCATGGTTATGGCCCCGGATGAAAAGCTCAGGAAAAACCGGCTGGCCATCCTCTCGGAGGTGGCGTCCCTTTTCAACCTGTTCGCGGATTTTTCCAAGATCTCGACCTAAGGGTTCCCGACTCATCCGAAAATCAAATCCCAAGGAGACACGGCATTCATGGCGTTCAAGAATTCGGCGTATGATCCCGACAAGGACAAGATTCTGAAAAGCTGGACCAGCGAGGAAACCGGGCTTGTGGTGGCCATCGCGAGCTACGACGGGGGCGAGCCCAAGCTCCAGATAGGCCCGCGAGTCTACGTAAAGAAGGACGGCTCATCCTCCCAGCGCAAGGCTGGACGGCTGACACTTGAGGACCTGGAATGGTTCTACGGAGTCATAGACGAGGTACGGGAGGAGCTGGCGGCGCTCGTTCCACCAAGATAAACGCCCGTCTAAAAACGCGAACTGATGCGTCGCGCATCAAAGCCAATTCCGCCACGTGCTATAAGCACGCTTGCTCATTGGCTTTTCGCGCTTCTTGCATTTCATCGTTTTTATCCAGGCCGTTAACCCGCCCCTTGCCGATGGAGGCCAACTCTGGATAGTCTTTACTGTTGACCGCAATAAAATGGAATGATTCAGGCCCATTAGGAGGAAGGTTTCTTGTCT
Source organism: Deltaproteobacteria bacterium (assembly GCA_021815525.1). Lineage (GTDB taxonomy): Bacteria > Desulfobacterota > Desulfobacteria > Desulfobacterales > Desulfatibacillaceae > JACRLG01. The sequence goes on along the minus strand of JAKAGN010000002.1, from coordinate 2,344 downwards.
TCCCAAACCCCGGTAGTCACCCCCTTCGTGGGGCCCAATGATCCGAAGCTGGGCCCCACTGCGGCCTTGATCGCCGTGGAGCCGGATTTGACGGGCCTCGTGAAGCGGGCGGGGCTTCCCAAGTCGCCCTGGCGCAGCATCCTCGCCTGCCGCGTCCACGTGAAGGACCCAAAAAACGGCGGGCCCTGCGCGGCGGGGCCGGTTCTGGGCGCGCCCCAGGCCGTGGCGGTCCTGGAGTTCCTGGCGGCCTGGGGGGTCAGGCGGGTCATCTTCTCGGGCTGGGCCGGGTCCATTTCAAAGGACCTGCCCGCCGGTAGCGTGGTGGTGCCGGAGTTCGGCATCTGCGACGAGGGAAGCTCACCCAACTACGGTGTGGCGATGGGCGGGATCTCGAGGCCCTCAATGGATGCGCGGAACGACCTTTGCCGGGCGCTGACCTCCGCCGGGATCAAGTGCGCGGGCGGCGGGGTGTGGTCCACCGACGCCCTTTTCCGCGAAACGCCGGAAAAAATCGAAAGGTTCACGGGCCAAGGCGCCGTGACGGTCGACATGGAGGCCTCGGCGCTCTTCTCGGCCGCCGCGTTTTTGGGTATCGAGTGCGCTGCGGTGCTGGTTGTATCTGACGAGCTTTTCACCCTGAAGTGGCGCGCCGGGTTCCTGGACGAGGCGTTCCGGAACGCCCGCCGCGCCGTCACCGAGGCCCTATGTCCGCTGATCTTTCCCGAGAAAACGCAAAAGAGCGGGTGGATGAGCTTCGGGCGCTGATCGCCCGGGCCAACGAGCGCTACTTCGCCAAAGACGACCCCGAGCTGAGCGACGCCGAGTACGACCGCTTGAAGATCGAGCTTCGGGAGTTGGAGGCGAGTTTCCCGGAGCTCGACTCGCCGGATTCGCCCAGCCACAAGGTGGGGGCCCCGCCCGCCGCCACCTTCACGCCAGTAAAGCACTCCGTCCCCATGCTGTCCCTGGATAACGCCTTTTCCGAGGCGGAAATACTGGATTTCGACCGAAGGGTCAGGAAGGGCCTGGACGCGGCGGGCGCGATACTCTACACAGCCGAGCCCAAGACCGACGGGCTCGCGGTCGAGATCGTCTACGAGGCGGGGCGGCTGGTTCTCGCCGCCACCCGGGGCGACGGCGAGACCGGGGAGACGGTCACCGAAAACGTGAAGACCATAAAAAACGTACCCAAGGCCCTTCACGCCGCGCCCGGGAGCCCGGTTCCGGCCCGCATCGGCGTACGGGGTGAGGTATACATAAAAAAGAGCGATTTCGAGGCCTTGAACGCAAGGCGCGAGGAGGAAGGCGCGGCGCTTTTCGCCAACCCCCGGAACGCCGCGGCCGGGTCCCTGCGGCAGCTCGATTCAAGGATTTCGGCCTCGCGGCCGCTCGATTTCATGGCCTACGGCGTGGGAAGCGCCGACGGCGCGTCCTTCGCGTCCCAGGCCGGAATGCTCTCCACCTTCGCGGGCTGGGGCCTGCCCGTGAACGGCGACGTGCGCAAGAAGATCGGTATCGCCGAAGTCCTCGATTTCTACCGCGAGCTTCTGGAACGCCGCCACGGGCTCGACTACGAGATAGACGGACTGGTGGTGAAGGTGGACGCGACGGAGTCCCAGGCGGCCCTGGGGGCCACGTCCAAAAGCCCGCGCTGGGCAGTGGCGTGGAAGTTCCCGGCCGTGCAGGAGGCCACGACGGTCCTCGAGATCCTGGTTTCCGTGGGCCGCACCGGGGCGTTGACGCCGGTCGCCGTCCTGGAACCGGTCTTCGTGGGGGGCGTCACCGTGAGCCGGGCGAGCCTCCACAACGCCGACGAAGTGGCAAGGAAGGACGTGCGGCCGGGCGACCGGGTCCTCGTGCAACGCGCTGGCGACGTCATCCCCGAGGTGGTGAAGGTGCTGGACCCCGAGCGGCCCGACCGCCCACCAGCCTTCGTCATGCCGGAAGCCTGCCCCGAGTGCGGCTCCCGGGTGGAGCGGCTTGCAGGCGAGGCGGCGCACCGCTGCGTGAACGCCTCCTGCCCGGCCCAGGTGAAGGAGACCATCCGGCATTTCGCCGGAAAAGGGGCCTTCGACATGGACGGCGTTGGGGAAAAGCTTGTCTCGCAGCTTGTGGACACCGGCCTCGTCACGGACGCGGCGGACCTTTTCGCGCTTTCCGCGCCGGATTTGGCGGCGCTGGAGCGCAAGGCCGAAAAATCGGCCGGAAACATAGCGGCCGCCATCTCCGGGGCCCGGCGCATCCCGCTTTCGCGCTTCCTCTACGCGCTTGGCATAAGGAACGTGGGCGAGCACGTGGGGGCCGTGCTGGCGCGGCATTTCGGCAGCCTCGGGGCGCTCATGAA
>JAKAGN010000259.1 GCA_021815525.1 Deltaproteobacteria bacterium | reverse complement strand
GGTGGGCGAGTGGCAAGGCTCCTTCGGGGCGGACATGGACCGCGGCTTCGCGCCCTTTTCCACCTACCGGGTGAGGGCCGCCGCGGGCGGCATCCGCGACGTGTTCGGAAGGCCCCTCAGGGAGGCCGTCGACATAAGCTTTTCCACCGACCACCTCATCCCCTGGTGCAGGCCGGCCTACGGGCTCGCGGTGATGGAGTCGGAGGTGGAGACGGACTTTCCCATCGTGATGACCAACATAACCCGCGCCGAGCTTAGGTACGACGCACTCTCGCCCCGGGGGCTCGTCCGCAACCGCACAAGGCTGCTGGGCGGCGGCCGCGCCCCGGACGCCGCATGGCTCATGCCGGCCGGGGTCCCGGAGATGCTCTCGGGCATGACGGGTATCGTAAGCTGCGAGATCGCCTCCCTGCGGCCGCTTTCGGCCCTGGGGGAGGCCACCTCGTTTCTGGTGATCCGCACGCCCTTCCAGGTGCACGTCAAGCTTGGCCACCGGAACACCCTGGTGTGGGTGACGGACCTCGAAAGCGCCCTTCCGGTGGCCGGGGCCAGGGTCCGGATTTACGTGGCAAGCCTCATGACTCCACCCGAGCGCGCCAAGGTCCTGGCCGAGGGCGTTACGGACAAGGACGGCGTGCTCATGCTTGCCGGCCGCCCGGCCCTGGGCCTCGGGGACGCCGGCCGGTATTACTCCGGCAACTCGTTTTACAGGGAAAAGAGCCCCCTTGTGCGGGTGGACAAGGACCAGAGGATGACGATCCTGCCCCTCGTCTCGGAGTTCCTCACCCGGAACAACGTGGAGACGGACACCGGTTCGCGCTACGGCCACGTGAAGGCCTGGGGCCTCACGGCCCAGGGCATCTACCGGGCCGGGGACACCATCGCGTACAAGATTTTCGTGCGGGACCAGGCCAACACCGGCTTTTCGGCCGCGCCCCGGAAGGGCTACCGCCTGACCGTGGAGGACCCCACCGGAAAGACCGTGCACGAGGTGGCGGACGCGCGGCTCTCGGAGTTCGGGACCTTCTCGGGGAGCTTCCCGGTTCCTAAGACCGGCGCCGTGGGCTACTACCAGTTCCACCTTGCAAGCGGCTCCATGGACATGAGCTGGAGCCCGCTTTCGGTATTGGTCTCCGACTTCACCCCGGCGCCCTTCAGGCTCACGGCCAACTTGAACGGCAAGGTCTTCACTCCGGGCGAGGAGGCGAATCTCCTGGTCTCCGCCAGGCTTCACGGCGGCGGGCCCTTCTCCCACGCGAAGCTTTCCACCCACGGCGGCGTGCACGAGCGCTCCTTTTCATCCGACAACGTGGAGGCGCGCGACTTCTGCTTCGACCCGCCCGAGGACTACGACCCGGAGATGGGCTACAGGGAGGCCCATCACAGCCGCCGCACCTACTTCATGGTGGAGGAGGACGCCCAGACCGACGACAAGGGCGACTTCTCGCTCGCCCGCAAGGCGCCCGACGCGGACTTCGTGTGCGGGGACATGGTGGTGGAGGCCACGGTCGCCGACGACCGGGGCCGCAGCATAGCGGCCCGAGCCTCGGCCCTGTACGTGGGCCGGGACCGGCTGGTGGGCCTAAAGGCCCGGGAGTGGGTCTTCGAGAGCGGAAAGCCCGCCAGGGTCGGGGTGATCGTGACCGATGAAAAGGGCGAGCCGGTGGCTGGCGTGCCGGTGACGCTCACCGCCCAGCGGCGCGTGGTGAAGGACGCGCGGGTCAAGGGCCCGGGAAACGCCTATCTCCACGACTACTCCTACGAGTGGAAGGACGAGGCCCAAGGGACCCTCACATCGGACAAAAAAGCTGTGGATTTTTCCTTCACGCCAGCCGAGAGCGGCACCTACCGGGTCAAGGCCGCGGTTTCCGACACCAGGGGCCGCAAGCAGGAAAGCGCCGTGACGGTCTGGGTCACGGGCTCGGGCCTGGCCCACTGGGCCGAGCCCGAGGACATGGAGGTGCCGGTCACCCCCGAGAAGGAAACCGTGAAGGTGGGCGAAACCGCCCGCTTCCGGGTTGAGAACCCCCTGCCCGGGGCCCGTGCCCTGGTCACCGTGGAGCGCTTCGGCGTGATCTCCCGCTGGATCACGGTCCTTGATTCCGCGCTTCCCGTGATCGAGGTGAAAGTCACGCCGGACATGCTCCCCGGCTTCTACCTTTCGGTCACCATCCAGTCTGGCCGGGTGTCCAAGCCCTCGAAGCCCGGCGAGGCGGACCTGGGCAAGCCCGCGCTCCGCATGGGTTACGCGTCGGTAAGGGTTCTCGACCCGGCCAAGGAAGTGAAGGTGGAGGTTGCGAGCGACAGGAAAACCTACCGCCCCGGCGAGACCGTGACTGTGGACCTGACGGCAACGCTGCCCCAGCCCGAACGCAGGCCCGAGCCCATCGAGATGGCGGTGGCCGTGGTGGACGAGGCGGTCTTCGACCTCATCCCCGGCGGCCGCGACGCCTACGACCCCTACAAGGGCTTCTACCATCTGGATCCCCTGGACCTGGACAACTTCAGCCTCATGTCCATGCTGATCGGAATCCAGAAGGTGGCGAAAAAGGGGGAGGCCGAGCCGGCCGCCGGCGAGGACTCCAAGAAGGACGCGGTGCGGAGCCGCTTCAAGTTCCTGGCATACTGGAACGCGGCGGTGATTCCCGACGCGAACGGCCGCGCGAAGTTGAGCTTCAAGGCCCCGGACAGCCTCACGGGCTGGCGCGTGCTGGCCGTGGCCGTAACCCCCACCGACCGCATGGGCTTAGGCGAGGGCGCCTTCGCCGTGAACCAGCCCATAGAGCTTCGGCCGGTGCTCCCCAACCAGCTCACCGAGGGCGACTCCTTCAAGGCGGGCTTTTCGGTGATGAACCGCACCGCCTCCACCCGCGCCATCGCGGTTTCGGCCGAGGTCTCGGGCCCCACCCAAAGCCCGCCCGTGACGGGCTCCGTCACCATCGCGCCCTTCGAGCGGGCCGTGGTGTGGCTCCCCGTGGAAACCAGGGGCCCGGGGGAGCTTGTCTTCACCGCCCGCGCCAAGGCCGGCGAGGACGCAGACGCCATGACCGTGAAGGTGCCGGTTTCAAGGCGCCGCGGCCTCGACTTTTCGGCGCAGTACGGAAGCGTGACGGATTCGCCGGCCCGGGTTTCCCTGGCGCTTCCGCCCGACATCCTGCCGGACGCGGGAAGCCTGGGCGTCACCCTTTCGCCCAGCATCATCGGAAACCTTGCGGGCGTCTTCGACTACATGCGGCGCTACCCCTACGAGTGCTGGGAGCAGCGCCTGTCGCGGGCCATAACCGCCGCCCACTACCTGGCGCTTTCCGCCTACCTTCCCAAGGGAAGCGTGAACTGGAACGACGCGGAAAAGACCCTCTCCGGCATCCTCGCCCAGGCCGCCGACTTCCAGGCCCAAAACGGCGGCATGTGCTACTACACCGCCAAGAACGAGTACGTCTGCCCCTACCTTTCGGCCTACACCGCGCTGTGCTTCGCGTGGCTCGCGGAGTCCGGCCGCAAGCCCCCGCAGGCCGTGGATAAGAGGCTTATGGCCTACCTCGAAAACTACCTGCGCCACGACTCCGGCCCCCGCTGGTTCACGACGGACATGAACGACACCGTGCGGGCCACCGCGCTTCTGGCGCTGGCCAAGCGCGGGCGCGTCAAGGCCGGGGACGTGAGCCGCTTCGCCCGGGCCGCCGCCCGCATGAGCCTCTTCGGCCAGGCCCAGTACCTCTCGGCCGCGCTGGCGGTCAGGGCCCCGCAGCCGCTGATCCTGGACACCGCCCGCAGGATCCTCGCCCACGCCAACCAGTCCTCCGGCCGCTTCTACTTCTCGGAAAGGCTCGACGCGCGCTACGGCTGGCTCCTGTCCACCGCCGTACGCGACAACGGCGCAATACTCTCCGCCATGACCGCGCTCGCCCGCACGCCCTACGGCAAAAAGCCGGCGGGCGACGTACCGGAAAAGCTGGCCCGGGACCTCATCCTTGCCATGCGCGCCGGCGGCCACTGGTCCAACACCCAGGAAAACGTCTACTGCGCCCAGGGCTTCCTGGACTACGCCCGAACCTTCGAAAAATCCGCCCCCTCCATGACCGCCAAGGCCGTCCTGAACGGCGCGGCCCTGGGCGCCGCCGGCTTTTCCTCCTTCACCGACCCGCCAAGCGACCTCTACAGGCCCGTGGCCCCGGGCGACGCCGGAAAAACCCAGACCATGACGGTGGAGCGCAGCGGCCGCGGCCGGCTTTACTACGTGGCCCGCGCCAGCTACGCTCTGCCGCCGGAGAAGGACGCCGCAAAAGCCGCCGGCATGGAACTCCTGCGGGAGTACAGCGTGGAAAAGGGCGGGGCCTGGGCGCTGGCCGGCCCCTCCATCCGCGTCAAACGCGGCGACCTGGTGCGCGTGGACCTCTACATCAGCATCCCCGGCGGCCGCTACTACGTGGTGGTGGACGACCCGGTGCCCGGCGGGCTCGAGCCCGTGAACCGCCAGCTGGCCACGGCCTCGGAACGCGACGCGGACAAGGCGGAGGACCTCCCCCCGGCCGGCGCCCACTACTACAGCTCGCCCGAATGGAAGGCCTACGCCTGGAGCCGCTACAGCTTCTACCACCAGGAGCTGCGCCACGACTCGGCCCGCTACTACTCGGACTACCTCGAACCCGGCCACTACCACCTCTCCTACACCGCCCAGGCCGTGGCCTCCGGCTCCTTCGCCGTCATGCCCGCCCTGGCCCAGGAGATGTACAATCCCGAGGTCTACGGCAGAAGAGCCCCCGCACGGCTCGAAGTGACGGACTGAAAGCCCGCGGGGGGAGGGGAAACCCTTTTTTCAAAAGGGTTTCCCCTCCCCCCGCACCCCC
>JAKAGN010000258.1 GCA_021815525.1 Deltaproteobacteria bacterium | reverse complement strand
GTAGCCGAGGGCGATAACGGCGTAGATGGCCCCGTTGGTCAGCCCCGTGAAAAGGTATTGTAGAAATGCCTGCATCTGTACCTTGTGCAAGATAAGCCGCGGCGGCGGGCGGCCATGCCTTCAGCCCGGCCCGCCGCCGCGTTGCGCATTTTTCCCGGAAACGCCCGGGAGCCTTACTTCACCAGCTCGAACTTGCCGCCCTTGATGACCACCATCACGAAGGCGTCGGCGCCCAGGCCGTTGTGATCCTGGGGGGTGAAGGTGAAGGTGCCGGAAACGCCGCGGAGGAGCCTCACCTTCTCGATGGAGGCGCGAAGCTTGGCCCTGTCGCCGCCCGTGCCTTTGAGGGCCTTCTCCAGGATCAGCATGGCGTCCCAGGCGTATCCGCCGAAGGGGGAGGCCGGGGTGCCGTACTTGGCGGTGTAGGCCTTGGTGTAGGTGTCGAGGGCCGCCTTCTGGGGATCCTTGGGTGCAAGGAGGGCCGCGACCGGGATCTTGCCGGTGGGCAGCACGATGCCCTCGGCGTTGGCGCCCGCGATCTCGATGAACTTGGGGGAGGCCACGCCGTGGCTCATGAAAAGGGGAATGCCAAGCTTCAAGTCATGGGCGTTCTTGGCCACCACCGCGGGACCGGGGTTGGTTCCCCAGCACACGATGGCCTGGGGCTTGAGCCCGCGGATCTTGGTGAGCTGGGCGCTCATGTCGGTGTCCTTGTCGCCGTAAAGCTCGTCCGCCACGATGGTCAAGCCGAACTGGGTGGCCTGGGCTTTAAGCTGCTCGCGGCCGCTCTGTCCGAAGCTGGTGTCCACGCAAAGGAGGGCCACCTTCTTCAAGCCCTTTTTCTTGAGGTGCCGGTAGATGGCGGACACGGCCAGGATGTCGCTCTGGGCGGTCTTGAACACGAAGGAGGTGGGCGGCAGGGTGATCTTGTTGCCGGCCGCGCAGCTTACGAGGGGCACGCCCGCGCTGTTGGCGATCTCAAGAAGCGGCATGGTGGTGGGGGTGAGGCTGGGGCCCACGATGGCCACCACCTGGTCCACGTTGATGAGCCGCTGGGTGAAGGAGACGGCCTTGGCCGGGTCACCCTCGTCATCGTAGATCACGGCCTCCAGCATGTGGCCGTCGATGCCGCCCTTCTTGTTGATCATCTCGACGGCCAGCTCCATGCTCTTCTTTTCCGGGTCGCCCAGCATGGACTGGGGGCCGGTGACGGTGAACACGCCGCCCACCTTCCACACTGCGGGAGCCGCCGCCCACACGGCGCTTCCGGCCGCTACGAACGCGGCCGCGAGAAGGCACAACGCAACGATTCCGGCTAACGACCTTTTGCTCGACATGACTGCCCTCCTGGTTGGATGGTGATGAGGCGGTGAAAAAGCCCGGGGCCGCGACCCGCCCGGCGAGGCGCGGGAAAGGCTTTCCGGCCGCCTCGGTTCACATGGTGTAAAGCACCTCGCCCGGGATCACCGGGAGCCCCTTTTCGGAAAGGGCCGCCACGGCCCCGTCGGTGTCGTCGAAGCGGAAGATCATGACGGCGTTCTCCTTGGACTGCCGCACGAAGGCGTACATGTACTCCACGTTGATGCCCCGGCCGTTCAAGAAGGCCAGTATCTCGTGGAGCCCGCCCGAGCGGTCCGCCACCTCGACGGCCACCACCCGGGTCTTGCGGACGGTGAAGCCGAACTCCTTCAGGGCCTTTTCCGCCGTTTCGTTGTCGTTCACGATGAGCCGCAGTATCCCGAAGTCCGAGGTGTCGGCAAGGGCCAGGGCCCGGATGTTCACGCCGGCGTCGGAAAGAATCCGGGTGACCTCCGCGAGGCGGCCGGCCTTGTTTTCCAGGAAGACGGATATCTGTTCCGCGTGCATGGTGGGTGCCCTCCTTGGTCCTTTAAAAATGGCTCGATTTACAGCCCGGATAAAAACGATGAGCCGCAAGGAACGCGAGAAGCCAATGAGCAAGCGTGCTTATTGCACGTGGCGGAATTGGCTTTGAAGCGTGACGCCGCGGATCGCGTTTTTAGACGGGCTGCTATATCTTTCTCTTGTCGATGACCCGCTGCGCCTTCCCCTCGCTCCGGGCGATGGTCTTGGGCTCGACGAGCTTCACCTTGACGGCCACCGCCAAGGTCTCCCGGATGTTCTTGGTGATGCGGGCCTCCAGGTTCTGGAGGGTCTTCACCTCGTCGGAGAAGGACTTCTCGTCCACCTCCACCATCACGGTCAGGGTGTCCAGGGTGCCCTCGCGGTCCACCACCAGCTGGTAGTGGGGGCTTACCTCGCCCATCTCCATGAGGACCGACTCGATCTGGCTGGGGAACACGTTGACGCCCCGGATGATGAGCATGTCGTCGGTGCGGCCCGAGACCCGGTTCATGCGCACCATGGTGCGGCCGCACTTGCAGGGCTCGTAGTTCAAGGAGGTGATGTCCCGGGTCCGGTAGCGGATTATGGGGAAGGCCTCCTTGGTGATGGTGGTGAACACCAGCTCGCCCCTTTCGCCGGGGGGCAGGACCTCGCCGGTGTCGGGGTTTATGATCTCCGCTATGAAGTGGTCCTCGAAGATGTGGAGGCCCTTCTTGCCTTCGAGGCACTCTATGGCCACCCCCGGGCCGATCACCTCGGAGAGCCCGTAGATGTCCAGGGCCGTGAGGTAGAGCTTCTTTTCGATCTCCTCCCTCATGCGCTCGCTCCAGGGCTCGGCCCCGAAGATGCCGCTCTTGAACTTCAGGCTCTCGAAGTCCACGTTCATCTCGGCCGCGGCCTCCGCCAGGTGCAGGGCGTAGGAGGGCGTGCAGGTGAGTATGGTGGGCCCGAAGTCCTTCATTATCATTATCTGGCGGCGGGTGTTGCCGCCGGAGATGGGGATGACCGAGGCGCCCAGGCGCTCGGCGCCGTAGTGGACCCCTAAGCCCCCGGTGAAGAGCCCGTAGCCGTAGGCGTTGTGGATGATGTCGTCCCTTGTGGCCCCCCCCGCCGAGAGGCTGCGGGCCATCAGCTCGCTCCAGGTGGCGATGTCTCGGGCCGTGTAGCCCACCACCGTGGGCTTTCCCGTGGTGCCGGAGGACGCGTGGATGCGCACCACGTTGTCCATGGGAACCGCGAACATGCCGAAGGGGTAGTTGTCCCTGAGGTCCTGCTTGGTGGTGAATGGCAGGCGCCGGAGGTCCGAGAGGCTTTGGATGTCGGAGGGCTTCACGCCCGAGTCGGCGAACTTCTTGCGGTAAAAGGGCACGGTGGCGAAGACCCGCTCCGCCACGCTCTGGAGCCGCCGGAGCTGGATGGCCTCCAGGGCCTCCCTCGGCAGGGTTTCGAACTCCATGTTTAGAATCATGGGACCATCCTCCTTGGAGCAAGCTTGGGGAAACACGCCCGGACGCGGGGGGCTTTCCGCTTGAGCCTCAAAAAGCCCTCACCCGGCTTTCCGGGTCAAAAAAAAGGGCCGCGGGTCCCGGCGGGTCGCCCACAGCCTGAAAAATGGCTTTGATGATGATTTCGTCCACCCGCGGCCGATCCGCCGAAAGGCCCGGCGCCCGCCCGTCGCAGGGCGCGCCGGCTTCTGGCTTCAGCGGGCGGACCCGGTAAATAGAAAGGGCGCGTTGGCCATGTCGGGAAAAGACCTTTCGGAGTGTTTCTCATCCCCGGGATCAAGATGACGGATTCCGATTGGTTAACAAGGGAATGGATTGGTGTCAATACCTTTTTCCGCGCAAAGCCCGCCTGAAGGCCCGGGGGCCGCATACGGGCTTTGCGCCTCAGCATCGGCGCGGCCGCGCGGAATCTCCCGCTTGCCGATCGGGGTGGGCCCGGGAACGTTTCGGGCGCGCGGGAAGCGGCCGCCCATGAATATTTTTAACCGATGCAAAAAACTTGTTGACTTCCCCCGAAAAGGGGTCTACCATGCGCCGAAATAATCCAAGCTGGACGATTGTTCCCCTTTTGTCGCCGCGTGGTGCCCGCCTCAACCATGAACTCCGTTTCTGCGTCTCCGGATTGAATGCCTTGTCGGTCGTGGAACCAATGTCAATTGAGCGGCTTCGATACAAGGCCCCAGTGTTTCCGGGCGGGGGGCATCGGCTTGGTTTGTCCGTCCGGCCGCGGCTTCGGAGTTTCCGAAGCATGACGGCCTTTTCATCATCACACGAAGGGAGTTTAGAGAATGGCAGAGCGTGAAACCGGCACGGTGAAGTGGTTCAACGAATCCAAGGGCTTCGGCTTCATCCAGAGGGACAAGGGCGGCGACGTCTTCGTTCATTATCGTTCCATCAGCGGGACGGGCTTCCGCACCCTCGCCGAGGGCCAGAAGGTGGAGTTCACCGTGGTCCAGGGTGAAAAGGGCTTGAAGGCCGAGAACGTCACCGCGGCCTAGCGGAGCGGAACACGGGGGAGGGGACCGGAACGGACGCCGTCCGGGCCGTATCCCCGCCCTGACGATGGGACCCGCGGGCTGACCGCGGGTTTTGTCCCGAAAAGGGCCCGGGCCCCTTTTTCGGGGGCCTTTCGTAACCCCTCACACGCCTTGGCGCCGAGCGGGAAGCCGCGCCCGCGCAGGCGGCGCGTCCGGCCGCCCCTTGCTTTCAGCCGGCCGTCCCCCCTGGCCCGGCTCCCTTTTTCCGTCGAACCCGCCTTGCTTTTCGGATTGTTTCCGCCTTTACAAACCCCGCCGTTGGTCCTATCATCTTACGGAAGGGAGCGCGCCACGCCAGTGCTCCGCAGCGTCACCGTTTGGTGTTGAAAGGAGCCCGCTTCGCCATGTCAAGGCCGAAACCCCATCCTTGCTGCCCGCCCTTCGACCCCGCCCCGTGGGATGGCAAGGAGATAACCTGGAGCGGGAAGCCCTTCGTGAAGGCCCGGGTGACGAGCCTTTTTCATATTCCCATA
>JAKAGN010000257.1 GCA_021815525.1 Deltaproteobacteria bacterium | reverse complement strand
GGTGGAACTCGAAGTCGGCGTTGCGGCTGGGGGAGAGGAGGGCCGCCAGGGTCACCTTGCCCTTGAGGTCGTCGGGAAGGCGCGAGAGGAGGAAGGGTAGCACGTCCGCGCCGAAGGAGTAGCCCACGACGATGGCGCGGTCCTTTTTCCAGGAGGCGAGGTAGTGGCGCAGGATGGCGGCCAGGTCGCGGGAGGCCCCTTCCGGGGTGCGGGGGGTCCAGAAGTACTGGAGGGAGTTTACGCCCACCACGGGGATGCCCTTCCTGGCGAGCGCGCCGCCTATCTCGCGGTCGATGCCGGCCCAGCCGCCGTCGCCGGTTACGATGACGGCCAGCGCGTCGCCTTGCGGGCCCTCGGCCGCAAGCTCCACGAGCGGGAGGGCCGGCAGCGCCGCGGCCGACGAGACTGGGGCGGGGCGGGCGGCCTTTGCGACGCGGGCGAAGGCGTCCTTGAACTGGGGCAGCCAGTTGCGGGGAACTGAGAAGCCGTGTCCCACCTTGGGGAGCAGGACCAGCTCGCCGCCGCCGGTTTTCTTGGCGAAGTCCGCGGCGGTCTTGGGGTCGCAGACCTGGTCGATGGTTCCCTGGAAGGCTATCCAGGGCGCCGGAAGGGCCTTGGCGGGCAGGAACACCACGCCCTTGCCCTTGGGGCCCGGGGTCCATTCGAGGCCGTTTCCGCGGCACAGGGGCTTCGTGAGGGGCAGATCCGGGCAGAAGCCCAGGCTTATGGCCCCCTTGAAGGTGTTGGGGGGGGCTTCGGCCAGGACCGCGTAAACGAGGGTCGCGCCCGAGGAGTAGCCCACAAGTATGGGGGTTGAGTAGGTGGTGAGGCCCAGCTTTTTCTGGATGAACTTGGAAAGCTCCTCGAAGTCCGCCGCGGCGTAGTCGCATTTTTCCTTGGAGGCCTTGAGGGCCGCAAGGTAGGTGCGGATGTCCACGCCCGCGACGAGGGCGTCTAAGGACGCAAGCTGCCGCGCCATGTCCACCACCCCCTGGTTCCAGCCGCCGTCGCCGGAGACGAAGATGACCACGTGGGCCGGGGTGGGGCTTGGCCGGTAGACGGTGACCGCGCCGAAGCGCCCGAAGGTGAGCTTCACCTCGTCGGCCCGGGCCGAGGCCAGGGCCGGAAGGGAAAGTATGATGGAAAGGGCGATGCCCACTAAGCGTTTCATTTTCCGAACACTCCTTTCTTGCCGCCGGAAACCAGGGCCGCGATGTTGGAAAGCACCAGGGGGGCCTTGAGGCTCCCGGGGAAGGCTATGTAGCGCGGCGTCCACTCCGGGGTGAACTTCTCCTTGAAGCGCCGCAGGCCCTGGAAGTTGTAGAACTGGTCCCCGTGCCGGTAGAGGAAGGCCCCCACCCGGTTCCAGAGCCTTTTCTGCCTCTTGTCGCCGAAGCCGGAAAGTGGGGCCATCCCCAGGTTGAAGTGGCCCCAGCCTTCGTTCCGGCCCCACTGCATGAGGGAGACGAAAAGGTAGTTCATGACCCCGGCCGGCCCCCCCGGAACATAGCGCATGAGGTCCACCGAAATCTCCCTTTTTCCGCCGCTTTGCCATACGTTGGCGAAGGCGCTGATCTCCTGGCCCTTCCGCACTATCGCCACCGGAAAGCGGGCGAGGTAGTCCTCGTTGAAAAAGCCCAGGGAAAAGCCTTTTTCCCGCGTTTTCTTGTGGGCGAGCCAGGCGTCGGAGACCCTTTTCAAGTCCCCCATGACGGCGGGAACCCGCTCCGGCGGCAGCACCTCGAAGATGAAGCCCTCGGCCTCGATCCTGTTCAGCTCGTGGCGCAGGTTTTTCCTGGAGCGGCCCAGGAGCGAAAAATCGGCCAGCGGCACCCGGGCCTCCTCGCCCATCTTGAAGAGGTTGAGGCCTAGGTCCACGTAGAGGCCCAGGTTCTCGGCGCCCACCTCGTAGAACACCGGCCAGCCGCCGTGGGCGTCGGCCGCGTCCAGGAAGCGGGCCGCCAGCTCGGGCCGGGAGCCCGGCGGGCCCACCGGGTCCCCCATGGCCACCCAGCTTCGGCCCTCCACCCGGTACATGATGAAGGCCTTGCGGTCCTGGCTCAGCATCAGGGACTTGTCCCCCAGGAAAACAAGGTTGGCGTAGGTCTCCGGGCTTGCGGCGGCGATGGCGGCCACGGTTTCGGCGTCCGGGGGGCTTTCGGGCTCCCCGGATGGAGCGGCGGGCGAAAGGAGCCTCACGACGCCGAAGACGAAGGCCGCGGTGACGGCCCCGGCCAGGGCCCGCAGCGAGCGCGGCGCGTTTTCCAGGAAGGCGAAGCGCCACCAAAGCTCGCTCCTGTACTCCACGTGCCGGTACGAGAAGAATGTGAGCCATGCCACGGCCGTGAGCACCAGGATGACGAGGGCCGTCCACTCGAAGGTGAAGCGCTCCCGGACCAGGGACGCCCTGCGGTGGAAGTAGTCGCGGCAGGGGGCGAGGGCCGCCAGCAGCACGGCCATGAGGAAGGCCTCGTCATAGTCGAAGCCCCGCAGAAGCGCGAAAATGACGCCTCCGCACAGGAGGGCCGCCGTGAGGTAGTAGGCGGCGTCGAGCCTTCTCTGGATGCCCCTGGCCAGCAGTATGAGGCCGGTGCCGGTGAGGCTTCCCAGGAAATGCGAGGCCTCCACCACGGAAAGCGGCAGAAGCTCCCGCACCCACAGGAGCCTCCGGCCCGGCGATGGGATGGCCCCGGAAAAAAGGAGCACCGCGCCGGCCGCGAAGACCGCCAGCGCCAAGACGTTGGGCACAAGGACCGTCTGCCAGCGGACCAGGACCCTTGCCGCCTTGGTGATGCCCTCCCGTTTCCGGAGGGCCTCCTGTATGCCCAGCAGGGCGGCGGCGATGGTCAAGGGCGCCAGGTAGTAAAGCACCCGGTAGGCCAAGAGCGCGCCCATCACTTGGGCGGGCGGGGCCGAGCCGGAAAGAAAGAGCAGAATGACAACTTCGAACACGCCCAGGCCGCCCGGCACCTGGCTCGAAAGGCCGGCTAGCTGCGCGAAGAGGAAGGCGCCCAGAAACCCGAAGAACCCGGCCCCGGCCGAGGCTGGAAGGAGCGCGTAGAGCACGCTTCCGGCCAGCGTCCAGTCCGCGGCGGCCACCGCCAGCTGGGAAAGCGAAATCCGCAGGGGGGGCAGGGCAAGCTCCCTGCCCCTTATGGCGATGGGCTTCCGGTAAAAGGCGGAAAGGCCCAGGTAAACCGCCACCGTGAGCAGGAAGGCGATCCCCAGAAGGCGCACCGAAACGGCGGGAAAGGACGTGGCCCGCGCCACCACGCCGGGCTCCAGCAAGAAGGCCGCGCCGCCCAGGGCGAAAAAGCCCAGCCACAGGCTCACCGTGCAGAAGGTGATGACCTTGGTGATCTCCCAGAAGGAGAGCCCCCAGGCCGAGTAGAGCCTGTAGCGGATGGAGCCCCCGGCCAGCATGGCGAAGCCTATGTTGTTGCTGAAGGCGTAGCTGATGAAGGACGCGAAGGCCGTCTTCCGGTACTCGAGGGGCCGGCCCAGGAAAACCAGCGTCAGGGCGTCGTAACCAGTCATGGAGAGGTAGCCGGCCGCGGTGAGGCCCGCAGCCAGCCACGCCTTCCAAGCGGGGATGGACCGCGTGGCGTGGAGGATGTCCCGCACGTGGTGGGCCGCTAGCTCCCCGTGGATCACCCACAGGGCGGCCGCGAAGAGGAGGAGCCCCAAAAGCGGGCCCAGCGCCGACGAAAGTTTTCCTCTCATGTATCTTTCCGGGTCATGCCGTCTTGCCTTGGTTGTGGAGGGCGGGCCCCGGCCGCGGAGACGAACGGCCCCCGGAGGCCCCCCAAAAGGAAATCACAGGGAGGGATCGTCTCCGGCGTCAAAGCACCAGGGGGCCTATGATGGCGAACACGAGGGCCGGCACCAGGTTCCCGGTGCGTATGGGCTTGAGGCCTAGAAGGGTGATGCCGATCCCCATGATGAGCATTCCGCCCGTGGCGGATACCGAGGCCAGGACCGCCGGATCGCGGGCGAACACCAGAAACGAGGCCCCCAGCGTGATTCCGCCCTGCACCAGGAGCACCGAAATGGCCGAGAGCGCCACGCCGGGCCCCAGGGACGAGGCCAGGGCCACCGAGGCCACGCCATCCAGGAGGGCCTTAAGGTAGAGGGTCTGGTGGTTTCCGGCCAGCCCGTCCTCCAGGCAGCCCAGGATCATCATGGGCCCCACCAGGTACATCACCGAGGCCGCCACGAAGCCCTCCACGAAAGTGGGCGAGCCGGAGCGGAGCACCTTCTTGAGCCACTCGGCGAAGCGTTCCATGCCCTGCTCGATGCCGATCAACTCCCCGGTGAGCCCGCCCGCGATCACCGTGCCGGCGGCCAGGATCACGCTGGCGTTCCGGCCGTCCAGAAGTATCATGCGGAACCCGAAGGTGATGGTGACGAGCCCCAGGGCCTGCATGAGGATGTCCTTCACCCGGAAGGGCATGTGCTTTCCGGCCGCGAGTCCCACCAGGCTACCGGCCAGTATGGTGCCGGTGTTGACGAGTGTTCCTTGCAAGGCAAAGTCTCTTTCTGAAAGTTTAATATGGAATCGTCCGATGGCGGCCCACGGACAGGTCGTGGAGCGGAAGCAGGAACTCGGGTTTCATGGCCTTGATCCTCTGGGCCGAGTCGTAGCCCGCCAGGGGATCCGTGTGGACTCCGGGACACACGGCCGGGCCCACGGCCGGAAAGTTCTTCTCGTTGCAGCAGAAGCCCGTGATGACGGCCTTGCCCTTGGCGGTGTTGACGCACACCGACTGGCCTCCCGGGGTGTGGCCGGGCGTGAGGATCACCGAGACGCCGTCGAAAAGCTCGCAGTCGCCGTCGATCTCGGTTACGTTCACCCCGTCCAGCACGTCGGGGTAGTAGCGGTGGTCCAGGGGATGCGGCGCG
>JAKAGN010000256.1 GCA_021815525.1 Deltaproteobacteria bacterium | reverse complement strand
CGCCGCCGTTCAGTCCCTCCACCACGGCCTTGGTGAAGGCGCCGTTGCCCCAGTTGTCGCTTTCCATGCTGTACTGCCTGCCGGTGGACGACGCGAAAACCACCACGCCGTTTTCGGCGCTCGAAAGCTCGTTGACCACCGCGTTGATGTCGGCCACGCCCCGGCGCGCGCCCATCACGTCCCCGGAATGGCAGGTGTCCACGAAGCACAGGACCTTTCCTGCGATGGCGGCCACCGTGTTCTTGATGTCCGAAAACGGGAGGCCCGTTCTCTTGAGTCGCGCCAGGTCAGCGTTTTGGGGAAGGAAATAATAGATGCCCGACGGGTCGTCCACCCCGTGCCCGGCGATGAAGAGCACCGCCACGTCGCGGCTCGTGGTCTGCTGCTGCAGCCATTCCAGGCCGTCCAGCACGTCGTCCTTGGTGGCTTCCTGGTCCGTCAGGACCTTCACCACCACGTCCCGGTAGAGGAGGCCCTTCTGGGCCGTGAAGGCCGCCGCGAAGTCCCGGGCGTCCTTGGCCGGATACTTGAGGCGGAGGGAGCTATCGGCGTACTCCGAAACCCCCACCGCCAGCACGTAAAGCGCGGGCTTTGCGGCAAACTGCGGCTCCGGGGCCTTGCCGGCCCATCGCACGCGGGTCACGGCCGGGTCCCCCGCCGAAAACCGGTTTTCGGCCAGCACGCTTATTTCGCAGTCACGCTCCGGAATGCTCACGGCAAGCTCGCGGAGTTCACCATCCCCGCCGGCCGGGGCGGGCGCCACCGCCACCCCCCGCGCCTGGGCCGCGGGCCGGCCGTCCACGAAGGCCCTCACCGCCGTCACGGGCTCGCCGGAGGGCGAGCGCACCAGAAACCGGAGAGTAAGGTCCTTTTGTGAGACCGGGTCGCCCTCCGCCGGATAAATGATGGCGACCACCGGCGGCAACATGCGCGAAACGTCGGCCTGCTGGACCTTTCGGCCGGACTCGGCGTCCGCCAGGCGCAGGGCCTCGGCCTCATCCCTGGTTTGAAGCACCTTGGCGATGACGTCGGGCCGGTAGAAGGTGTTGCGGAAGCGCGATGCCGCGAAGAAGTCGGCGGCCCGGTCGCCGCCGTTGTTCACGTGCCAGCCGATGAGGTCCTCGCCGCCGGGGGAGCAGTCGTAGTAGCCGCTGGGGCTCCACAGGACCCAGCGCTTCTTGTCCGCGGCGGGGAAAAAGGCCAGTATCTCCTTGCCGCTTGCGTAGTCGTACCACCTTATGGTGCCGCCGCTGAAGGCAGCCACGGCGAGCCCGCCGTCCCGCGAGATGTTCACGGCCCAGGCTGGTGCCGGCGTCGGAACCTCCCACGCCTGCTCCCCCCGCCGGTCGAAGCGGCGGAGATACCAGTCGGTTCCAAGGAGAAGGCTCTGCGCGTCAGGCGCAACGGCAAGCCTGCGGGACGTTTCGTACTGTTTAAGCCGCAGGCCCCGGCCGTTCAAGGTGGGGTTTAGACTGTTGAACCAATCTCCGACCTCAATCCCGGAGGCCTCCGTAAGCGGCAGGTACAGGCTTCCGTCCTCGCCGCCCACGTCTATCCGCCGGGTTTCGAGGGAAAAGATCGCGGGGGCCCCGCCGTCTTCCTCGTAGGCGTACCTTACCCGTGAAGCGTCCCCGGAAATTCTGAAGCCTTGGCCGTTGTCCCTGAAATCGGCGATGCCAGGGCTTTTATAGAGCGTTTTTTCTCCGGCGGCGTTGATGACTCCGAAGGCGGGATCGGATGCTCCGAAAACCACGCCTCCGCCGTTCAACGGAAGTATGTGCATGATCGTGTTGTTCGAGGCCGGAAGGTCCGTGTAAGGCCCCCTGCCGGCTTCGCTCCAGCGCCTAATCGGGTAGGAGGAGCCGCTGGAGCACCTGCCTCCGGCGTACAGGCTTCGGCCGTCCACCGAAAAGGCTATGCAGGCCAGGTTGCCGCCATCGAGCCCCGTGGTATCCGGTTCGTACAGCGGGGACAGGTCTTTTGCGGAAAGCACGTTTACCCTGGCGCCGTCGTTGAAGCACACGGCGATTTTTTCATTGTCGGGCGAAAAAACGGCGCTGAAGGGTTGGCTCCCGCCCGGGGCCTTCTGTTTGGCGACAAGCTCAAGCTCGCCGTCCTTGGCCTCATCCACGGATGCGTAAAGGCGGAGAAAACCGTCATAGGAGGTGGTTACAAGGCGGTTCCGGCCATCGAAGGCCACGCAGTAGCAATCAGCGCCGTAGTTGCCGTCCTTGCCCGCCTGGGAGTAGTCCCGGGCGCTCCACACGCGCACGCTTCCGTCGCCGAAGGCCGCCGCAAGGAAGCGGCCGTCCGGCGAGAAGGCCAGGTGATTTATTATGTTTGGCATTCCGCCAATCAGGTGGATCATGCGGCCGCTTGCGCGCTCGAAGAGATAGATGGTGTATCCATCGGGGGAGATGTCGGTTCCGCCGCCGTTGAACTGTGTCCAGCCGCCGCAGGCTATGGCGCTTCCATCCGGGCTCATGGCCGCGGCGAACAGCATTCCCTCGTATCCCGGCCCGATGGGCGGGCGGATCACGGACAGGGCCTCGCCCGTGGCCAGGTCCCACACCCGAAGGGTCTTGTCGTCCGAGGCGGTGACCAGGAAGCGGTTTTGCCGGTCAATTGCGATGCGCACGATCCTGGCCGTGTGCATTCCCGTTTCTATGCGGAGCATGGGTTCGGCCGGGGGCTCGCCCGCCCAGGCAAGGCCTTGCCCAAGGCCCTGTAAGGCTCCCGGAACCGCGGGCCAGGGCAGGACCGATACCAGCGGCAGGAGCACTATCGCCGCGAAAACCAGGAGCCGGAGCGCGGGCGCAAGGCCTTGGTTTTTATCGTTTCTCCGGCCTGGCTTTTCTATGGCGGGCGGAAATGCCATGATCTTTCACCTTCTTTCAGGGCCGCTGGCTTTTTTTTGCTGGGATCGAAAACCTTCACCGCCCGGCCGAAGGCTTGACGCCCCGGGCTTGCGGCCTTCATTTCCCATCGAAGCCGTCCACGAAGCGGGCGTTTTCCATTATGTCGAAAAGCTCGTCCGGTTCAATGCGTTTGTCCGGGTCAACCTCCACCCGCTCGCGGATGAGGGCCATGTAGCTCTTGAGGGCCTTTTTGGCGTCGCCGGAGGCGAAGCAGCGCACGCTTTCCACCATCTCGACGGAAAGTCCGTCCAGAAGATCGGTTTCGGTCCCCCGCCGCACGGCCTCCTTGATGGCGGAAACGGCCACTGGGGGACGTTTGGCCATAAGCTCCGCGAACTGGCGGACCTTGCGCGAAAAATCCTTCTTTTTGAAGACATCGGTAAGAAGCCCCAGCCGCTTCGCTTCCTGGGGCGTCAGCTGGTTGCCCCGAAGCATCCATTCCAGCGATTTGGCCTTGCCGATGAGGCGCGGCAGTCGCTGGGTGGAGCCGCCTCCCGGAATGATTCCCACCAGCACCTCGGGCTGTCCCAGCGTGAAGCCCGCGTCGCCGGCCATGAAGCGGAAATCGAAGCAGGCGGAAAGCTCCACGCCGCCGCCGTTGACCGGGCCGTTTACGGCGGCGATGGTGATCTTGTCGAGGCGCTCTATCGCAAGATAAAGCCGGGTCATGTTCAGCCACAGGTAAAGCGTGCCGCCCCTTTCCCGCAGCCTGCGCGCCGATTGCAGCGCCATGTCCTCGAACCGGGGCGAAAGGTCCATGAGCCTTCCCGAAAGCGTCGTGGCCCATCGCATGAGGGCCCTGCCGGGGCGGGTCTTCACCAGCCGGTCCATGCGCATTTTTTCGCTGTCGGCGGATATCCGCGCAAGCTCCGGGATGGAAAAATGCATGATGAAGGTGTCGTCAAGGCCTCCGGTAAGCACGAGAACCCGCACGGAATCGTCGTTGCGGATTCTTTTGACCACCGAAAAAAGCTCGGCCAGCATGTCCGTGGTAAGAAAGTTCACCGGCGGGTTCACAAGCTCCACCCAAAGGACCCGGCCCTCCTGCCTGGTTTTCAAGTATTTGGACATGCCGTCGTTCCTTTCTTTTCCGCCCGCTCTTTGAGGGCCCTGTTCATTAGCTCGAAGCCGGCCGCGGTCTTGGGGGCGATGGCCTTCCACACAAGGGGGACGGCAAGGCCCCAGAAATTCTGGCGATGCACCAGGCGCACGCCCTCGCCCGCCCGAAAAAGCTCGAAGATGTGTTCTCCGTCAGCCAGCCCCGGCAAGATGGCGTGGCCCTTCCAGGCGAATACCTCGGGCGGGACGCACCTTGTCACAACCGGCCTGAAGCGGTGAACCCTCCTCGAGCCGGGAAGCCGCGGGCGGCATTCCAGCCTTTGGCCCACCTGGGCCTTGCCCCTGGAGCGCAGGATGAAGGGGTTCCACTCCCGGTATTTTTCAAGATCCGTAATGATGGACCAGATGAGCCCCGGATCCGCCGCGATGTATATCTCGGTGTGGATTTCGCGCTTTTTGAAGACCCTTGCCGCCAAACCCGAAAGGGCGTCCCTGCCCCTGGCCAGCAGGAGGGGGAGCCCGGAAAGAACGCCGGTGCCGGGAGATTTCGACATGCAGGCCTCTTCGTTTGTTGGATGGAAAGTTGATGGACTTGTAAAAAGTCCATCAACCGGTCGGACCGGGGACCGGGCCGGCCGGGGTGGGGGTGGAACCATCCGAATTCACTTCGGATGGCGGGGGAGGGGAAGCCCTCCCCCGTCTCGTAAAAAGGCGATTTTCGACTTTTTACGAGATTATCAAAGTTGACATGGGCGGCCGCCGTAAGCGACGGGCGGCGGCCTTCCCGGGAGTTCCGCTTCCATGTACCACGTCCGGCGCTTCCAGTCGACCCGTTCCGCCGGATCAGTCCCATCTCCCTGGAATTAATACCAATTTTTATGGCAACTTGCCCTAATAGCTAAGCACAGAAAATTTGAAAATTTTAGGAT
>JAKAGN010000255.1 GCA_021815525.1 Deltaproteobacteria bacterium | reverse complement strand
CAATATAGAGCACCGAAAACGCAAGTACGTGAAAGTTTTAGGAGGAATAGGGGAGGTGGCGCGGGGGGAGGGGGAAGGGGACCCTTTTATAAAAGGGTCTCCCTTCCCCCTCCCCCGCAAGACTGAAGGCTTACAAAAGAGGGGGCTTTTTGGGCATGAAACGTTTTTGGGCGGCCGGGCTTTTTTTCGCGCTTTTGCTGGCGTCGGCCGCGTCCTCCCGGGCTGGAGAGGCTGGAGCGCCTCAATTCATGGGGCTTTTCACGCTTCCGGCCCACGGTTTTTTCCAGAGCCTGCGGCTTTCGGTTCCGGCGGCCGATCCGGGCCCGCTTCGGGCCGGGGCTTTCGAGCTGCGCCTGGCCTCATCCTCCGCCAACCTCTGGGCCTTCGAGGAGAACGAGCACCTGGTGGACGGCGAGATAGCCCACACGGAGCTTATGTTCGGCATGGGCCTGGGCCCGGGCGGCCGCCTGGACCTGGGCTTTTCGGATCTGCGGATTTACGGCGGCTTCATGGACAACTTCATAGTGGGCTTCCACGACGCCACGGCCACCAGCCAGAACCGGCGCGACGACTTTCCCGCAGGCCAGGTCCACGTCCTCGCCCGCTGGAACGCGTATGGGCCGGTTCTCTACCGGCGGGAGGGCGCCGGGGTCCTTTCCTCAGGGTTTAAGGCCTCCTTTTGGCAAAGGCTTTATGAGGAGGACGGCTCCCGCCCGGCCCTGGCCCTGGGGCTCACCCTTTACGCGCCCATCGACGAGGATAGCGGAATCTCGCGGCATTTTCCCCTGGACGGGGCGCTGACCCTTTCCGCGTCGCGCTCTTTCGGGCGCGTCAAGGTGACCGTGGCCCCCACCCTGGCCTTTTTCGGAGCCGACCAAGACCAGGGCGCGCACCTTTCCACCGCCCAGGTTTCCGTGCTTGCCGCGGTGGAGTGGGCCGCGTGGGAGCGGGCATCGCTCGTTTGCCAGTACATGCAAGACGGCAAGGCCTCGGATAACCTCCCGGGCTTTCCGCGCCTCTCCCACGAGCTGGCGCTGGGCGTGAAGGCGCGGCTTTCCGGGCGGGCCACGCTTTCGGCGGCCCTCGTCGAGAACATCATAACCTTTTCCAACAGCCCGGATTTCGCCCTTCATGCGGGAATTTCGTATCGGTTTTGATTCGGTGCCCGCTTCCCGTGGAGCTGCCGCCACGGTTTTTGGGGCTTTTCGATGTCTGCGTTTTGGCTGCTCTAACGCCCTTCCGGGCTTTGACCGGCCAAATGCGAAGCCCTCAAAAAAACTTGCGGAGCGTGCGAAGCACGCGTAGCCATTATCGGGGGTCCGGGGGGACGTAGTCTCCCCGGCCGCCGGAGGCGCTTTTTATGTCCAAGTACGATATCATAGTGGTGGGGGCGGGGCACGCGGGCTGCGAGGCGGCGCTGGCGGCGGCCAAGATGGGCCTTAACGTGGCGGTCTTCGTGATGAACGCCGACGCCGTGGCGGCCATGCCGTGCAGCCCCTCGGTGGGGGGGACGGGGAAGGGGCAGCTGGTCAAGGAGGTGGACGCGCTGGGGGGCGTCATGGCGCGGGCGGCGGACCTTTCGGCCATCCAGTACCGCACCTTGAACACGCGCAAGGGCCCGGCGGTGCGGTCGAGCCGCACCCAGAACGACAAGGCGCGGCATCACGCGGTCATGGCCGGGTTCCTGCTGGGCGGGGAGGGCGTCCACGTCAAGCAGGCCGAGGTGACGCATCTTACCGTGGAGGGCGGGCGGGTCGCCGGGGTCGTGGACCACCTCGGCGGCCAGCATGTGGCCTCCTGCGTGGTGCTGGCCACGGGCACCTTCCTGTCGGGGGTGATCCACGTGGGCCAAGTTTCGCGCAAAGCCGGCAGGGCCGGGGAGTTCGCGTCGTATAGCCTGGCGGCGGACTTGGCGGCTTTGGGCTTCCGGATGGGGCGCATGAAGACCGGCACCCCGGCGCGGCTCCTTAGGCGCAGCATAGATTTTTCGCGCTTTGAGGAAGAGCGCGGCGACGAGGACCCGCGGCCCTTGAGCCTCGCCAGCCGGGGGATCGCGCTCCCGCAGGTGGCGGTGCACATGGGCTACACCAACAGCCGCACCCACGACATCGTGCGGCGGAACCTTTCGCGCTCGGCCCTCTACGGCGGCGTTGTGAAGGGGGTCTCGGCGCGCTACTGCCCGTCCCTGGAGGACAAGGTGGTGAAGTTCGCGGAAAGGGAGCGCCACCACGTGATCCTGGAGCCCGAGGGGCTCGAAAGCCTGGAGATTTACGCCTCGGGGCTTGGGAACAGCCTGCCGCCCGACGTGCAGATAGAGCTTGTGCGGAGCGTGGATGGCCTGGAGGAGGCCGAGATCGTGCGGCCCGCCTATGCCATAGAGTACGATTATCTGGATCCCACGCAGCTTCTGCCCACGCTGGAAACCAAGGCCGTGGCGGGGCTCTTCACGGCCGGGCAGATAAACGGCACATCCGGCTACGAGGAGGCCGCGGCCCAGGGCCTGTGGGCCGGGATCAACGCCGCATGCAAGGTGATGGGGAGGCCGTCCTTTCTGCCGGACAGGAGCGAGGCCTACATGGCCGTGATGGTGGACGACCTGGTGACCCGCGGAACCAGGGAGCCCTACCGCATGTTCACCAGCCGCGCCGAGTACCGGCTGCTTTTACGGGAGGACAACGCAGGCGAGCGCCTCATGGAGTACGGCCACGAGCTGGGGCTCGTTTCCGCGGACGAGGTCAAGGACATGCGGGAGACGCGGGAGGCCGTGAGGGCCGAGACGGAGCGGGTGAAGCGGGTGGTGGTGAAGCCTTCGGCGGCCGTTAACGCGCGCCTTTCCGCCCGCGGCATGGAGCCGCTTTCCGAGGCCGCGCCGCTCGCGCGGCTCCTGAAGCGCCCGGAGGCCTCCTACGAGGACGTGGCCGCTCTCTGCCCCGCCGAGCCTCCGGTCTCGGAGGAGGTGGGCCGCAAGGTGGAGGTCAACGTCAAGTACGAGGGCTACATCGAGCGCCAGGTGCGGGAGGCCGAGCGCTTCCGGGAGATGGAGCGGCGGCGCATCCCGGAGGGCTTCGATTTTTCGGGGGTCCCCGGGCTCGGAAACGAGCTTAGGGAGAAGCTTTCGTTTCTCCGGCCCCGCTCGCTGGGGCAGGCCTCCCGCATGGAGGGCATGACGGCCGCGGGCCTCACGGCCCTCTGGGTGGCGCTCAGGAAGCGGGGAGAGGCCTAGGCTTCAGCCTTGCGGGGGCTTCGCAATCGTCCGCAGGCGCCTGGAGCGAAAACCATGCCGCCGGAAAGCAGCTTGCCTCCTTTGACGGCGCTTGTGATAAACTTATCTGAATTCTTGACATATATTTTTCATAGTGCTTATCATTATTGTATTGTGACTTATAATTAATACGGTACACATTTGCGCGTTTCTTTTTGGTTTCCAGGCCGTTTCGGGCGGAAACAGGAGAAAACGCGCCCGGACACATTTCCGCCCCAGGATCGCGCCTTGGATGAATAACGAAGACGCCGCCAACAACGAGCTTCTCCGCCGGCTGGCTGACGAGGCGGCCCGCCTCGCGCCTTCGGGCGGGGGGGACGGCTGCGCCCGGGGCGAGCCCGGCGAGATTTTCGACGCCGTGGCCGGGTTGCCGGACACCTATGCATGGATCATCGAGCCAACTCCCGGCGCCGCCCTCGTGCTGGGCCGCGTCAACGAGAGCTGGACCCGCCGCACCGGATACTCCCGCGAGGACCTCGAAAGCCCGGAGCTGTGGCCGCGCGCCTTTCATCCCGAGGACGCGGCGCTTTTCTTCGACCTTCTCACCCGCGCCATCCGGGAGGGAAGCGCCGAAACGGAAGCGCGGGTCGCGGCCGCGAACGGGGCGCTGCTCCACGTGTCCTTCAGCTGCCGCAGGCTTTCCTCCGGGCGGCTTCTCGTGCTGGGCCGCGATCTTACCGAACGGAGGAAGACCGAGGAGCTTTTCAGGAAATCGGCGGCCGTGCGGCAGGCCTTCATGAACGCATCCGATGTCCTGATCCTTCTTCTGGATCCCGCCTCGGGCGTCATAGACGACTGCAACGAGGCCCTGGCCCGGCGCCTGGGCCGGGCCAGGGAGAAAATCCTTGGAGCGTCCATAGGGGATTTCTTGCCGCCGGAAGTCATGGAGTTCCGCCGCGCCCGGGGAATGGAGGCCTTCAGGACCGGCCTTCCCGTCCGCTTCGAGGACAGGCGCGGGGATTATTTCTATGATACCGTAATGTACCCCATCCCGGGCGAAAACGGCCGGCCAGCGCACCTTTTGAGCATTTCCCTGGACATCTCCGAGCGCCGGAGGGCCGAGGCCGTGCTCCGCCGGAACGCGGCCCGCCTTTCCTCCCTCATGGACCTTTCCGGCCGTGAGTTCGGCTCGGAGCGGGACCTCATCGAGTACGCCCTGGAGGAGGCGGTCCGGGTCACGGAAAGCAAGATCGGCTACCTGCATTTCGTCGAGGACGATGAGGTAAACCTCTCGCTTTATGCCTGGTCCCGGCAGGCCGTCGAGACCTGCTCGGCCTCGCAGTCGGTCCATTATCCCCTCGAATCCGCCGGGGTCTGGGCCGACTGTCTCAGGCTAAGGGCTCCCGTGGTGCACAACGATTACCAGGGCCTTTCGTACAAGAAGGGCTATCCGGAGGGCCATTCGCACCTTCTCCGCCACATGAGCGTGCCCGTCATAGACAAGGGGCGCGTCCGCATGATCTGCGGGGTGGGCAACAAGGAGGCCCCTTACGACGAGGCCGACACCGGCCAACTCTCCCTTTACATGGAGGGGGTGTGGAACCTCATCGTGCGGATGCGGGCCGAGGAGGAGCTGGAGCATCATGACCAGGTGAACGAGGCCCTGGCCGACCTTTACAAGCCCCTGGTCGCCCCGGCTGCTTCCG
>JAKAGN010000254.1 GCA_021815525.1 Deltaproteobacteria bacterium | reverse complement strand
GGGAGTGTGCTGTTCGCACATGACCGAGCGCAAGACCGAAGCGCAACACAGCGGATCGCGTTTTTCGGCAGGCTGAACCCTTTTTGAAAAAAGGGTCCCCTTCCCCTCCCCCGCAAATCCTTCCATCTTCCTCCACCGAAAGGAATGATTCATGGCGACACCTGGCGTGGCCGTCATCGGCGCGGGGTACTGGGGCAAGAACCTGGTGCGGAACTTCGCGGCGCTGGGGGCGTTGAAGGTTGTGTGCGAGAAGAACGAGGCCCTTTCCAAGGGGTTTTCGGAGAAATATCCGGAAGTTAAAGTGTGCCTGGCCGTGAACGAGGCCCTGGCCCGGCCGGACGTGGCGGGCGTCGTCATCTCGACTCCCGCGGAGACGCACTTCACGCTGGCCCGCGAGGCGCTTCTGGCCGGAAAGCACGTCTACGCCGAAAAACCCCTGACTCTGGACGAGGGGGAGGCCCGGGAGCTGATCGCGCTGGCGGCGGAAAAGAACCTCGTCCTCATGGTGGGGCATCTCCTGCAGTATCACCCGGTTTTCGTTAAGCTCAAGGAGATGGTCAGGGCGGGGGAACTGGGCCGCATCAACTACATATACTCCAACCGCCTGAATTTAGGGAAGATCCGGCGGGAGGAGAACATATTGTGGAGCTTCGCGCCCCACGACATCTCCATGATCCTGGCCCTGGCCGGCGAGTTCCCCAGCGCGGTCATGGCCACGGGCGGCAACTACCTCCACCAAAAGATCGCCGACGTCACCACTACCCACATGGAGTTTCCCTCGGGGCTTCGGGCCCACGTCTTCGTGTCGTGGCTCCATCCCTTCAAGGAGCAGAAGCTCGTGGTGGTGGGCGACCAGAAGATGGCGGTCTTCGACGACACGCGGCCCTGGAAGGAGAAGCTCACCTTATACCCCCACGTCATCCACTGGGAGGGCAACGTCCCGGTGCCGGAGAAGGCGGAGTCAAGCTTCGTGGAAGCGCCCGAGGGCGAGCCCTTGAAGGCCGAGTGCGCCCATTTCCTCGAATCCATCGCGGAGAAGAGGACGCCCCTGACCGACGGCCGCGAGGGCCTGGCGGTTTTGACGGTTTTGAACGCGGCGCAGAAGTCCTTGAACAACGGCGGCTGCGCGGTCTCCTTCGAGAAGGCCCCGGACGGGCACGCAGCAGCCCCGGCCGCGCCGGAGTTTTTCGTGCACGAAACCGCGCTGGTGGAAAAGGGCGTGACGCTGGCGAAGGACGTCAAGGTCTGGCACTTCTCCCACATCCTTCCGGGGACCAAGGTGGGGGAGGGCGCAAACATCGGCCAGAACGTGGTGGCCGGGCCCGACGTCACCATAGGCGCGGGCTGCAAGATACAGAACAACGTCTCGGTCTACAAGGGCGTGACCCTGGAGGACGGCGTCTTCTGCGGCCCCAGCATGGTCTTCACCAACGTCTACAACCCCCGCGCCTTCATCCGCCGCATGGCGGAGCTTCGGCCCACGCTGGTCAAGAAGGGCGCGACCCTGGGAGCCAACTCCACCATCGTGTGCGGCGTCACCATCGGCCGCTACGCCCTGGTGGGCGCGGGCGCGGTGGTGGTGAGGGACGTCCCGGACCATGCGCTCATGGTGGGAAACCCGGCCAAGCGCATCGGCTGGGTCTGCGAGTGCGGCGTGACCCTGGGAAAGGACGGCCTCTGCAGCGGCTGCGGACGGCGCTACGACATCGGGGAGCTTTTGGAAAAGGCCGGTAAATGAAGCTTCTGACCGTCATAGGCGCGCGTCCCCAGTTCGTGAAGGCCGCGGCCGTAAGCCGCGCCGTGGCGCGCTGGAACGCCGGGGCGCGTGGGGAGGGCATCCGGGAGATCATCGTCCACACGGGCCAGCACTATGACCGCAACATGAGCGACGTCTTCTTCGAGGAGATGGAGATACCACGGCCGGACAGGTTTCTGGCCGTCCATTCGCTTTCCCACGGGGCCATGACGGGCCGTATGCTGGAGGCCGTGGAGGAGGTGATCGTGGAGGAGAAGCCGGACGCGGTTTTGGTCTACGGCGACACCAACACCACCCTCGCCGGGGCGCTTGCGGCCGTGAAGCTCCACGTTCCCGTGGCCCACGTGGAGGCGGGCCTTAGAAGCTGGAACCGCAGGATGCCGGAGGAGATCAACAGGGTCCTCACGGACCACGCGGGCCAGGTGCTTTTCTGCCCCACGGAAACGGCCGTGCGGAACCTTGAGGCCGAGGGAATAAGGGACGGGGAGGGCGGGGCGCGGGTTTATCTTTCCGGCGACGTGATGCTGGACGCGGCCCTCTTCTACGCGGGAAAAGCCCCGGAGGCGGCGGCGGTCTTCGCCGGGGAGCCGCTTTTGTCGGACCTTTCCGATAAAAGCTTCGCGCTGGCCACCGTGCACCGGGCCGACAACACCGACGATCCCGAACGTCTTTCGGCCATCTTCGGCGCGCTTTCGGAGATCGGGCGCGAAACGCCCGTGGTGCTGCCGCTCCATCCCCGGACCAGGGGGCGGCTTGCGGCCGCGGGGATTAAGGCCGAAAGGCTCTTTCCGGAGGTAAGGGTGATCGGGCCTGTGGGGTACCTTTCCATGCTGGCGCTCCTTTCGGCCTGCAAGCTGGTTCTGACCGATTCCGGCGGGCTCCAGAAGGAGGCCTTCTTCTTCGGGAAGCCCTGCGTGACGCTAAGGGAGGAGACCGAGTGGACCGAGCTTTGCGGGCTTGGCGCCAACGTTCTGGCCGGATGCGACGCAGACGCGGTTTGCTGCGCGGCCCGGGATTTTGCGTCCAAGCGCCCGGATTTTTCGGCCAAGCCTTACGGCGAGGGCAGGGCGGCGGACGGGATAGTGGAAATCCTTGCGGGGCTTGACATGCCCGCCTTTTTCGGGAGGACGCCTTGAACGGGGAGGGGGATGTTTCTGCGGTCGAGCCCGCCGAAGTGGTTATCCGCCCATCGAGGGGCTGGGTCTCGCTGGGGCTTTCGGAGGTCTGGAGCTTTCGTGGGCTCCTCTATTTTCTGGCGTGGCGGGACGTACTGGTGCGCTACAAGCAGACGGTCCTGGGCGCGGCCTGGGCCATTTTGCAGCCCCTTTTCACCATGACGGTCTTCTTCTTCATCTTCGGGCGCCTGGCGAAGATTCCCTCCGACAACGCGCCGTATCCCATTTTCGCCTTCACGGCGCTGGTGCCGTGGACCTTTTTCGCAAACGGCGTCAACCACGCCTCGCAAAGCCTGGTGGGGGAGAGCCACCTCATCAAGAAGGTCTACTTTCCGCGCCTGGTGGTGCCGGTTTCGGCCATGATGGTGGGAAGCCTCGACATGCTCCTCTCCTTCGGGGTCCTTGGGCTCATGATGGCCTGGTACGGGCTCGCCCCCGGCTGGGCGGCGCTGTGGCTGCCCCTCCTGATACTGCTGGCGGTGGTTACGGCCCTCGGCGTGGGCCTGTGGCTTTCGGCCTTGAACGTCCAGTTCCGGGACGTGCGCCACGTGGTGCCCTTTCTTCTGCAGGCCTGGATGTACTTGACCCCCATAGCCTACCCCGCGAGCGTTCTTCCCGAGCGGGTGCGGAGGATATTCGCCGTGAACCCCATGACGGGGGTGGTGGAGGGCTTCCGCTGGGCGCTTTTGGGGACCGGGACAAGCCCCGGTCCCATGATAGCCGTGTCCTCGGGCGTGGCGCTTCTTCTGCTTTTTTCCGGCCTCGTCTACTTCAGGCGCATGGAAAAAAGCTTCGCGGACGTGGTGTGACCCATGCCGCCCTCCTACGCCATCAAGGCCGAAAACCTGGGCAAGCGCTTCTATATCGGCCGCGCCCAGCCATCCTACCGCACCTTCCGGGACGTCCTGGCCGGCTCCGTCAAGGCCCCCTTCAGGAAGGCCGGAAACCTTTTGCGGGGCCGGGCCGAGGGCGCGTCGGACCTAAGCGAGGCCCTGTGGGCCGTGCGGGGCGTGGATCTTACGATCGCCCGGGGGGAGGTCCTTGGCATCATCGGTAAGAACGGCGCCGGGAAAAGCACGCTTTTAAAGCTCATAGCAAGGATAACCGCGCCCACGGAGGGGCTCCTGCGCCTGAGGGGCCGGGTCGGGTGCCTTTTGGAGGTGGGCACCGGCTTTCATCCCGAGCTCACCGGCCGCGAGAACATTTATTTGAACGGCGTGATCCTGGGGATGAGCAAGGCCGAGATAGCCCAAAAGTTCGACGAGATCGTGGCTTTTTCGGAGGTGGAAAAGTTCCTGGACACCCCCATCAAGCACTATTCAAGCGGCATGACGGTGAGGCTCGCCTTTGCCGTGGCCGCGCACCTGGACCCCGAGATACTCCTCGTGGACGAGGTCCTGGCCGTGGGGGACGTGGCCTTCCAGAAAAAGTGCATGGGGAAAATCGGCTCCATCGCCAAGACCGGCCGCACCGTCATCTTCGTCTCCCACAACATGAGCGCCATAAGTCAGCTTTGCCGGAGAGGGGTTTGGCTCGACAAGGGCCGCGTGGTGGACGACGGCCCGGCCTCCGCCGTGGTCTCCCGCTACCTCTCCCAGACGCTGGAGTCCGGCGGCCAGGCCCGCTGGGAGAAGGGGGCGCGGCCCGGCAACGGCAAGGTGGAGATCGATTCGGTGAGGCTTCTGGACGCCCGGGACATGCCCGCCGGCGAGATCCACATCAGTGAGCCCTGCACCGTGGAGATCGCCTTCGAGGTGACGGCGGAGGGCGCGCGGGCCCAGTTCTCGGTGGTTCTCTTCGACGAGAACGGCTTCTGCCTCTTCGGGTCCCTCTCCAACCAGGAGAGAAGCTTTCACGGCAAGGCACTGGAAAAAGGCCGCTACGTAAGCCGCTGCGTCATCCCGGGCGATTTTTTCAACAACGGCCGTTTCCACGTCACCATCATAGGATCGGGCCTTTACTACGGCGAGGGTTTCCGG
>JAKAGN010000253.1 GCA_021815525.1 Deltaproteobacteria bacterium | reverse complement strand
GGACGCCTCCGGCCAGCAGGTGGCGGGCATCCTCTCGAAGCTTAGGCAGGCCTCGGGCTTAACCATCCTTCAGGATCTCTTCGACAACTACCGCCTGGCCCAAAAGTTAGTGGGCCAGAAGATGATCCGCATGATCCAGGAAAACTACGGGCCCGAGAAGATCCGCCGCATCACGGGCGGGACGCCCTCGCCGGAGTTCTACTCCAAGGACTTCGGAAAGTACGACGCCGTTCCCGTGGAGGGCGTGCTCTCCGACACGGAGCGGCAGGTCCGCTTCGCCCAGCTGGTGGAGCTTAAGCGCATGGGCGCGCCCATCTCCTGGGAGGCCCTCATAGAGGCCTCGCCGCTTGAAAACAAGGACCGGCTCCTTGCCGGCATGTCTGCGAAGGCCTGAAGCGGCGGGCGGCGAAAGCGCGGCCCGGTCCAAGACAGCAAAACGGGAGGGAAAAACATGAAAACGAAGAATTCCCAGTTCAAGCCCTCGGGGGACTCCGTGCTCTTTCTGGGCGACGCCCGGGAGGAGCTGGCCCGCGAGCTTTTGGCGATCCTCGAAAAGGTGATCTCGGCCCGGAGCGGCCGCGACGCCTATTACATCCTGGTCCACTCCAGGAAGCACCCCTTCATGCAGGGCGTACTCCGCACCGTCATCACCATCCTGGACGCTCAGCCGCCCAAGATGCTGGGCACCGTCTGCTTCCGCGTGGACAACCGCGCGGGCCGGGCCGAACGCCTCTGGGTGCTGCCCCTGGACATCCCCCGGAGCGCGGCCCTTGTCACCTCCGAGTGGGCGCCGTCCGTGGCCGACGACGTCGTCGGCATACCCATCATCCTGTCATGAAAAAAGGAGAAGAAGCCATGAACGAGGAAATCCTTGCGGGCGACACCGAAGCGGCGCCCAGCCCCTTTCCCCCGGCCGGTGAAACGGCCGGAAGCGGCGCGCCGGGCTCCCCCGTTTCCCTGGACGAAGTCACCGGCGATCCGGCGTCCCCTGGCGTGCTCCACGCGCTCCGGAAGGAGCTGGGAAATCTTCGGGAGCAGAACCGCCTCTACCAGGCGGCGCTTCTCGCCGCCCGGTCCCGCCCGGAAAAGGGGCCCGAAAAGCCCCTGCCCGGCGACGACGAGCCGCTCACCTTCCGGCACGCGCGCGCCATGGCCGGGCGTCTCGACGAGATTTCCCGCGAGATCGCCTTCATGCGCTTTTCCGGAGACCACCCGGACTTCGTCTCCGCCATCAACGAACACCTGCCCGG
The DNA here is from genome assembly GCA_021815525.1 of Deltaproteobacteria bacterium. Lineage (GTDB taxonomy): Bacteria > Desulfobacterota > Desulfobacteria > Desulfobacterales > Desulfatibacillaceae > JACRLG01. The sequence goes on along the minus strand of JAKAGN010000253.1, from coordinate 3,664 downwards.
CATGGTGGCCGAAAACCCCGGACTGATGCCGGCAATCCTGGCGAGCCCCGTACCGCTTGTCGCGGCCTACGACGCCGTCTCCAAGAGCCCCGGGTACAAGGCGCGGCAGATCCGGGCCAGGGCCTCCGATCCGGCGGACCTCGCCCGCACCGTGGAGCGGATCGTCAAGAACGCCGAAAAGCCCGGCGGCGCACTCGGGAGCGCCGGGGCCGCCTTCACCCCGGCCGAGCGCATCCGGCGCATGTCCGCCGACGAGTTCCGCGCGCTCACCGAGGAGGTCAAGAACAAGGGATAGCAGCCCGTCAAGAGACTGCTTCTTACCGCACATGCCAACAGCCTTTATAGAAAGGCACGTAAGCAGCCTGGCGAAAAACGATGAGATGCAAGGAACGCGAGGGGCGCGCGAAGGGAGCGTACTGTTGTACGTGACCGAGCCGCACCCCGAAGCGTGACACGGCAGATCGCGTTTTTCGACGGGCTGCGAGGAGGAAAAAATGAGCGACACACTGACTACGACGGTGCAGGTCGATCCTGCAATCTCCCTTTACTACGACCGCGCCCTCCTGGAGGCCGCCCGGGCCGAGCTGGTCCACGAGGGCCTGGCCCAGAAGCGGCCCATCCCCGCCAAGAGCGGCAACACCATCAAGTTCCGGCGCTACGCCAACCTCTCCCCGGCCGACACGCCCTTGACCGAAGGCGTCACGCCCCCGGGCCAGGCTCTTTCCAAGACCGACATCACGGCCAGCATCTCCTGGTACGGCGATTTCGTGCACGTGACCGACGTGGTGGACATCACCGGCCAGGACGCCGAGCTCACCGTGGCCTCCCAGAAGCTGGGGTACCAGATGGGCCAGACCCGCGACAAGATCGTGCGGGACGTCATGGTCTCCTGCGCGTCGGTGAGCAACGCCTCCCACGGCTCCAACGGCCACACCCCCACCGAGATCACCAAGGCCGACATCGACGCCGTGGTGAAGACGCTTCTTTCCGCCAACGCCAAGATGACCACCCCGGCGGTTCCGGCGGGCGGGGGCCAGGGCACCGTCCCCATCCGGCGCGCCTACTGGGGCATCGCCGACACGGACCTCGTTGACGACCTCGAAAAGGTGACGGGCTTTACGGCCGCCTCCGAGTACGGCGACTCGGGCGCCTCCGTGGACGCGGAGTGGGGCGCCACCGGCAACGTGCGCTGGCTCGTCACCAGCGAGGGTTACGTAAGCTCCGACACCCCAGCCGTGTACTCCCTGCCCATCCTGGGCCGGGACGCTTACGGCGTCACCGAGCTCACCGAGGCCGCGGCCTCAAACATCATCAAGCCCTTCGGCTCCGCCGGCACCGCCGACCCCCTTAACCAGCGGGCCAGCTCGGGCTGGAAGATGGCCTTCGTGGCGAGGATATTGAACGACAACTTCATGCACGTCTTGAAGGTCACGCATTCCTAACGCCCGGCGAAAAACGCCGCCCGCCGGGCTCTCGCCGGCTCGGCGGGCGGCCGGCTCCGCGGCCCGCGGAACGACATCGAAGGAGGAAAATCATGGAAATGAAAATGGAAGAAGCGGCCGGAAAGGGCGAAGGCTTGGTCCGGGTCAAGTTCGTGAACATGGAGTCGCCCGGCGTGGACATCCGTTTCAACTTCGAGGGCAAGAACTACGGCCCCCTTTCCGACGGCGAAACCTGCGATCTCCCGTGGGACGTGGTGGAGCACTTGAACGGCCTCTCGGTTCCCCGCATGGAGTTCCGCCCGGACCCCGAGACCGGCCAGGCGCGCTCCGCCATGACGGGCCGCACGCACCGGTTCTCGTGCGTGCCGGTCTCGCTCAGGTCGGTTCAAGCGCCTGTCTAAAAACGCGATACGTTAGAGCGTCGCGCTTTTTGCCGACTCCACCACGCAGCCACGCGAGGCCGCCAAGATCGAGGCTGCCGGAAAACGATGATCTGCAAGGCGCGCGAGCCGCGCGCGAAGGGAGCGTGCTGGTGCACGTGACCGAGCCGCGCGGTGAAGCGTAACGCTGCAGATCGCGTTTTCCGGCAGCCGAGGAGGATGGGACATGGACTGGACCTTGTCGGACATCATGGCAAAGACAAGACGCCTCACCGGCCGCCCCGAAGAGGGGCAGCTTTCCGGGGCCGACCTCATAAACGCCATCAACCAGTACTACAGGAACGTCCTGCCCCTGGAGTTTTCCGCAAGGGTCCTCTGGGACTTCCTAAGCGTTACGGCCGAGCCCGGCGACGGGGGCGCCTACGAGCTTCCGGCGGACGTCATCTCCGTGGACGTCCCAAGCTATCTCGTGGACTCGGCGGGCGAGGTTTCGCCGCTTTCGCTTTTCACCCGCGCCTCGACCTTCTTCGGGCTCCACCCCGAGGACGAAACCGCGGAGGACGCGCCGGAGGACCTCCTGGCCTGGGGGCGCTTCCTCTACCTGAGGCCCCTCACCGATGCGCCCCGCACCGTCAAGCTTGCGGCCTACCGGCGTCCGGCCGCGCTTTCCGGGGACTCCGACAAGCCGGCGGACCCCTCCTGGGGGGCACTGATCGCCCTTGGAACGGCCATCGAGATTCTGAAGGAGGCGGGCGAAAGCGACGGGGCCGCGGCGCTCGCGGACCTCTACTCCTACCACCGGGAGCTGGCCGCGCGCGGAGGCTCCCCCCATGCGCCCGCGGGTATGCGGGCGGCTCCGAGGTTCTGACATGAGCTACACGAGAACGTGGAACGCGGCATACGAGGCCTCGCCCGCGGACGGCGACAACGTGTCCGAGGGCGCCGAGCGCATGAGGGACGCCAAGACCGACGTCCGCGAGCGCTTCGCCAGGGACCATTACATGGACCCCGCGGGCGTCGACGACGACCACGGGGAGCACGGGAAGGTCTCCTTCCACGCGCCGCTTGCGGCCGACCCCAATGCAGCCGTGGACAAGGGCTTCCTCTACACCAAGGACGTCACATACCTCGACGAAAACAACGTGGAGCACACGCGGGCCGAGCTTTTCTGGAAGGACGAGGACGGCAGCGCGCTCCAGGTGACCGCCGGCGGCGAGTTCGACGGCGACACCCTGGACATGGACTACGCGCCCGCGAACTACACGCCGGACGCCTCCCCGGAGGAGGCCCTGGACGCGAAGGACCTTTCGGCGCACTTAAAGGGCATCGACACGGCGCTCGCAGTGGCCACACTGGAGTACGGCTGCGGGCTTTCCATGAGCGCAGGCGACCCGGACCACGACGTCGCCATCGCCCCGGGAATCCGTGTGGACTCGGGCCACGACACCATCATGCGGCTCTCTTCCGCTCTCACCAAGAGGATCGACGCGCCCTGGGCCGCCGGCAACGGCGCCGGGGGCATGGACGCGGGCTCGGTGGACGTGAACCTATGGTACCACATCTTTCTCATCAAGAACCCCTCAACGGGCGCGGTGGACGCGCTTTTCTCCACCTCGGCGGACGCCCCCGCGATGCCCGAAGGGTTCACCAGGAAGTGCCGGATAGGGGCGGTAAAGTCCAACGCCGCAGCCGACGTCACGGCCTTCGTCCAGGTGGGGGACCGCTTCCTGTGGAAGGACCCGCCGCTGGATTACGACGCGGTCCTGGGGGACGGAAACGCGCACCTTATCACCGTGTCCTCTCCGTCGGGCCTTTGCTGCGAGGTGAAGATCCGCGCCGAGC
>JAKAGN010000252.1 GCA_021815525.1 Deltaproteobacteria bacterium | reverse complement strand
GGTGGTGAAAAACGCCAAGGCAATGGCGGCGCGCCTTTCCTCCAAGGGGGTTAATCTCGTTTCGGGCGGCACGGATAACCACATGATGCTCTGCGACCTGCGCTCCATAGGCATCACCGGCAAGGACGCCCAGCTCGCCCTGGAAAAGGCCGGAATAACCGTCAACAAGAACGCCGTGCCCTTCGACCCCGAAAAGCCCACGGTTACCTCCGGCATCCGGGTGGGGACCCCGGCCGTCACCACGAGGGGCATGAAGGAGCCCGAGATGGAACTGATCGCGGATTTGATAGTGAAGGTCCTCAAGAACCCCAGTATCGAGGAGCTCACCACCGGGGTCAGGGAAGAGGTGAGGAGGCTCTGCCGCGAGTTCCCCATCTATGAATCCTTGTAACAGACTGCTTTGAAAGGATGAACCATGAGCGATGCGTGCGACGTGGAGCGCTGCGTGGGCGACATGCCGGCCGGGGGCCCGGCCGCTCCGGGCGAAGCGCCCGCGGCCCGTCCGGGCTGGGACGAGTACTTCATGGAGATCGCGCACCTCGTGGCAAGGCGCTCCACCTGCCGCAGGCGGGCGGTGGGGGCGGTCCTGGTGAAGGATAAAAGGATCCTCACCACCGGCTACAACGGCGCGCCCATGGGGCTCGCCCACTGCCTGGAAATCGGTTGCCTAAGGGAGAAGCTTTCGGTGCCTTCGGGCGAGCGCCACGAGCTGTGCCGGGGCCTCCACGCCGAGCAGAACGCCGTGATCCAGGCGGCGCTCCACGGCGTCAGCATAAGGGGGGCCGACCTCTACTGCACCAATCTTCCGTGCTCCATCTGCGCAAAAATGCTCATCAACGCGGGCATAGGCCGCATCCACTACGCTTCGGGCTACGCCGACGAGCTGGGCCGCTCCATGCTGGACGAGGCCGGGATAGCGCTCGTCCGCCTGGCCGGGCAGGGGGGGGAACCATGAAGTGCCCTTATTGCGGGGAACAGGAAGACAAGGTCATCGACTCCAGGCCCGGCAAGGGCGGCGAGGCCATACGGCGGCGGCGGGAGTGCCTTTCCTGCGGCCGCCGATTCACCACCTACGAGGTGGTGGAGAAGCCCGAGATCATGGTGGTGAAGAAGGACGGCCGCCGCGAGGCCTGGAACCCCGAGAAGGTGCGCCAGGGCATAATCCGGGCCTGCGAGAAACGGAACATCTCCATAGCGGTCATAGACGCCTTCATCGAGGAGCTGATGCAGAACCTTCTCGAGTCCGGCGAGAAGGAGATCCCCAGCCGCTCCATAGGCTGGCAGGTGATGGACTGGCTCCGGGAGCTGGACGCCGTGGCCTACGTGCGCTTCGCCTCGGTCTACCGCGAGTTCAAGGACGTGAACGACTTCGTGGACGAGCTCAAGATGATGCAGCAGAAAGGGCCTTCTTCCGGCTCCGCGCCATAGGGGCCGTTTCCGGAAAAGGTTTGCCGCGATGTCGCCCATGAGCTTGAAGCGTTTCGGAAGTGGGGAGTGAGGCTTAGGCGGATGCCGTCGGACCGCGATTACATGGCGCAGGCCCTGGACCTGGCCCGGAAGGGCGAGGGGACCACGAGCCCCAACCCCATGGTGGGGGCGGTGGTGGTGAGGGAGGGCGTTGTGGTGGGGCGGGGCTTCCACGAAAGGGCGGGCGGCCCCCACGCCGAGATCGCGGCGCTCCGCGAGGCCGGAGAAAGGGCCCGGGGCGCGACCCTGTACGTGACGCTCGAACCCTGCAACCACACGGGCCGCACCGGGCCCTGCACCGAGGCGGTGCTGGCGGCGGGTGTCGCGCGCGTCGTTGCCGCCATGCGGGACCCCAACCCGCTCGCGGGCGGCGGCCTCGAACGGCTGGCGGCCGAGGGAGTCACGGTCTCCTCCGGGCTCATGGAGGCCGAAGCCCGGCGCTTGAACGAGGCCTTCATAAGCTTCGTCACCAAAAAGCGGCCCTTCATCCTTCTCAAAGCCGCCGCCACCCTGGACGGCCGCATAGCCACCCGCACGGGCGACTCCAAATGGATAACGGGCCCCGAGGCAAGGGCCCACGCCCACCGCGTGCGCCGGGCCCTGGACGCGATCCTGGTGGGGGTGGGAACGGTCCTGGCCGACGACCCGACGCTCACCGCCCGGGCGCCTGGCCTTTCCGCGAAAAATCCCGTCCGCGTCATCCTGGACACCCGCCTTTCCACGCCCCCCGGCTCCGCCTTGTTGCGCAGCGCGTCAGAATCGGCTATATGGATTTTCTGCGGCGGGGATTTCCCCCAAGAGCGCCGGGAGGCCCTGGAATCCGCCGGGGCGGAGGTGATCCCCGCGGGCTGCGACGCCTCCGGCCGGGTGGATTTGCGCCGGGTGATGGAAATACTGGCGCGGCGAAGTGTCCTGAGCCTCCTGGTGGAGGGCGGGTCCAGGGTCCACGCGGCGTTTCTGGCCGCGCGCCTGGCGGATAAGGTCCACTTCTACCTGGCGCCCAAAATCTTGGGAGGGGACGACGGCAAGCCCGTGTTCGCGGGGCCCGGGCCCGAGCGCATCGCGGACTGCCCGGAGCTTTCGGACGTCTCGGTCCACAGATTCGGCCCGGACATAATGATCGAGGGTTACTTCAACAACCCCTTGGCAAAGGTTCGGGAGCCTGACTAAAGGCGATTGACGGAAATGTTCACCGGCATCATAGAGGCGATGGGGACCATCCGGGAGGCCAGGGCGGGCGACGGCCTGCGGCTTGCCGTGGACTCCGGCCTCGACATGGGGGGCGTCAAGCTTGGGGACTCCATAGCGGTCTCGGGCGCGTGCCTCACGGTGGTGAAGCTTTCCGGCGGCCTTTTCGAGGCGGACGTCTCCCCCGAAACCTGCCGCGCAACGACCCTTGGAAAGGCCCGGGCCGGGACGCGGGTGAACCTGGAGCGGGCGCTTGCCTTTTCGGGGCGGCTGGACGGGCACCTGGTGACGGGCCACGTGGACGGCGCGGGACTCGTTACCTCGGTAAGGCGCGAGGGCGGCTTCCTCAATTTTTCCTTTTCCGCCCCGGCGGAGCTTGTCCGCCAGATGGTGCCCAAGGGCTCCATCGCGGTGGACGGCGTGAGTTTAACCATCAACACGGTCTCCGCCTCGGGCTTTTCCGTGATGCTGATCCCCCACACGGCAGGCCTCACCACCCTGGGAAGCGCGCGGGCAGGGGACGCCGTGAACCTTGAAACCGACATCATAGCCAAGTACGTGGAATCCTTCGTGGGCCGCGCGCTGGGACACGATGCGCCGGGACTTAGCCGGGAACTCCTTGCCCGGAACGGCTTCATCTGAAAAACCCGGAGGAAGCGGGCGCCCGCATTTTTACGGTCACCGGGGCTTTTCAATCGGCTATGGGTGCTTATCTTTACGAATCACGCCGATCCATCGGGCCGCCGCGGGCGGTCCACGATCCGACGCCGCATCCGGGACGGCTGCAAGCGATTGAGCTTAACGCGACTCATCTGATGGGCTTTTCGGCGCGAGGGACCTTGGCCGGAAAATGATTCACCCGGCCGCATTACACGAAGGAGCTTGACGAACCATGCCGAAGATTTCCATCGAGCAGGCCATAAAGGACATCCGCGCCGGGAAGATGGTCATCCTGGCCGACGACGAGGACCGCGAAAACGAGGGCGACCTCACAATGGCCGCCGAGAAGGTAACCCCCGAAGCCATCAACTTCATGGCCAAGTACGGAAGGGGCCTGATCTGCCTCTCGCTTACCCGCGAGAAGGCCGACTCCTTGAACCTTAGGCCAATGGTCAGGGACAACCAGTCGCCCTTCCAGACCGGCTTCACGGTCTCCATCGAGGCCCGCTGCGGCGTCACCACCGGCATTTCGGCCGCGGACCGCGCCACCACCATTTTGACCGCCGTGGCCAAGGACGCCAAGCCCGGCGATCTGGTGCGGCCCGGCCACATCTTTCCGCTTAGGGCGCGCACCGGCGGCGTCATGGTCCGCGCCGGCCAGACCGAGGGCTCCATGGATCTCGCGCGCCTGGCGGGCTTGACGCCGGCCGGCGTCATCTGCGAGGTGATGGACGAGGACGGCACCATGGCCCGGATGCCGGCCCTGGAGAAGTTCTCCGAGGCCCACGGGATAGGCATCTGCACCATAGCGGATTTGATCGAGTACCGCATGAGGACCGAGTCCTTCGTCCGGAAGGCGGCGGAAACCACGCTCCCCACCTGCCACGGCGGGCCCTTCCGGGCCATCGTGTATGAAAACGACGTGGACAGCTTCCTCCACGTGGCCCTTGTGAAGGGCGAGATAACGCCCGAGAAGCCCACGCTGGTCCGGGTCCACTCCGAGTGCCTCACCGGCGACGTCTTCGGCTCCATGCGCTGCGACTGCGGGGACCAGCTCCACAAGGCCATGCACATGGTGGACAAGGAGGGCGGCGTGATCCTCTACATCCACCAGGAGGGCCGGGGCATAGGACTCGTCAACAAGATCAAGGCCTACGCCCTCCAGGACCAGGGCCAGGACACTGTGGAGGCCAACGAGAGCCTGGGATTTCCGCCCGACATGCGCAACTACGGCATCGGGGCACAGATACTGGTGGACTTGGGGGTCCGCAAGATGCGGCTTTTGACCAACAATCCCAAGAAGATGGTGGGCCTTGAAGGCTACGGGCTCTCCATCGTGGAGCAGGTACCCCTGGAGGTTCCGCCCAACGAGTTCAACCAGCGCTACCTCGAGTGCAAGGCGACCAAGATGGGACACCTGATTCATCCTGAGAGTTATCGGTGAAAGGATTTGCGGGGCAGGGATGGGAAACCTTTTATGAATAAAAGGTTCTCCCCGACATCCCCCGCACCCCCTTTCCCTCTCCCCTTCCAAAAATTTTTCAGTAATGGGTTTGGGGGCGTTCTTGCAGCATTGATTGAAACCACAAGGAAGGAGCACTCATGCCTCCG
>JAKAGN010000251.1 GCA_021815525.1 Deltaproteobacteria bacterium | reverse complement strand
CGAGGGACGCCGAAAAGTGCAGCGCCTGCGGGCATTGCGCGGAAGCGTGCCCCTTTGACGCCGTGGTGATGAAGGATGGCGTCCCGGTTTACGACAAGGCCCTTTGCATGGGCTGCGAGCTTTGCGCGGACGGCTGCCCCAACGGGGCCCTCCGCCTCTACGCGGACCCGGACAAGGTGCTTCCCCTGGACCTCGATCTTGCGCGAAAGGAACTCGGCGAAAAGTCATGAGAAAAAGCCCGACTCGGGCGCGGGTGTCCCGGCTTCCGGAGGGGCCGGCCGATTTCTCCGAACCCGATTTTCTCTTCCGCCTCTTTTTCAACACCCGGGGCTACTCGGTGGGCGTCCAGAGATTCTTCATGGACTCCGCGGCCTCGCTCCTGCCCGCGCCTCCGGGAGCCAGATTCCGCTACGCCACGGTGGGCGGGGTGCCCGCCATGTGGGTCAAGGGCTTCGAGACCCCCAAGGGCCCCCTGATCCTCTACCTCCACGGCGGCGGATACGTAATGGGCGCGCCCCGCACCCACCGCAGCCTCTCGGCGTACCTGGCCCGCGCGGCCGGGGCCAAGGCCCTCGTGCCGGACTACCGCCTGGCCCCGGAGCACCCCTTTCCGGCGGCCCTCGAGGACGCGCTTACCGTCTACCGATTTCTCGTCAGGCACGGCGTTCCGTCCGAACGCATCGCCATAGCCGGCGACTCCGCCGGCGGTGGCCTCGCGGCGGCGCTCCTCCTGGCCCTCGCCAAGGAGGGCGACCCGCTCCCCGCCGCGGCCTACCTCATGTCGCCCTGGGTGGACCTATCCCCCAGCAACCGCTTCTACCGGTTCATGAAGAGCCGCACCAAGCACGTGGTGGACTGGGGCGCCGACACCATGGCCGCCATGTACGCCGGCGACGCCGACCCCCTAAACCCCCTCATATCCCCGGTCTACGGCGACTTTTCGGGCCTGCCGCCGCTTTTGGTCACCGCGGGCCGCGCCGAGCCCCTGCGACACGACGGCCGCCGCCTCGTTGAGCGCGCCCGCCTCTTCGGCGTCACGGCCCTCTTCGAGCCCTACGAGGGGCCCGTCCACGTGCTCCAGGCCCTGGCCCCCCTGTCGAAACCCGTTGAAGCCATCGTGAACCGCGGCGGTGAGTTCATACGGGCGCACTGCGGATAGGCAAAAGCAAAAGCGCCTCCGGCGGCCGGGGAGACTACGTCCCCCCGGACCCCCGATAATGGCTACGCGTGCTTCGCACGCTCCGCAGGTTTTTTGAGGGCTTCGCATCCGGCCGGTCACCGGCCATCAGGATGGAGAAGACGCGCCCTGCCTCTCCGTATTCATCCCCTAAATTCGAGACGCAGCTTAACCCAGTAGAGCGGCTGTTTCAGGCGAGTAATCGCGGCCTTCGCCGTAGAGGAAAAGCGGGGGGAGGACGGCAAGCTCCCTGCCCGCGCCCTTGCGCCCCTCGATGAGGACCAGTCGGGCGGGCTCGCCCGGCCGCGAGTGGACGATGCGCAGGCGCTTGGGCTCGATGCCGTTTTGGATGAAGGCGGCGAAGGCGTCGGCCAAGCGCGAGGCCGGGTAGATGGCCGCGAAGCGGCCGCCCCGGTGAAGCACCAGGGATGCGGCGGCCGCGGCGTCGGAGAGGCTTCCGGCCATCTCGTGCCGGGCCGCGGCCTTGGAGGGGGCAGGATTTCTCCGGCCGCTTCCCGCCTTGCGGAAGGGGGGGTTCACCACCACGAGATCGAAAAAGCGGGGCAGGGCCGGGTGGGGCAGCTCCTTCCAGTCGAGCCTGACGATGCGAACGCGCTCGGCGAGGCCGTTTTCCACGGCGTTCAAGCGCGCCAGGCGGGCCTGGGAATCGTCTATCTCCACGCCGAAAACCCGGGTTCCGGGGTGGAGGTAGGCAAGGATCAGGGCCGCCACGCCGCAGCCGCAGCCCAGATCCAGGATCGTTCCCTCGGGCTGTGCGTCCGCGAAGCGGGCCAGGAGCACGGCGTCCACGGAAAAGCGGTAGCCGTCCTTGGGCTGGCGGAGCAGTATACGGCCTCCCAGCACGGCGTCCCGGGTGAGGGCCTCCCGCGTACATCCGCTCTCCGGAGCCTCGATCCCCTGCGGCTTTCCGCCTTCTTCGGCTTCGGGCGTGGCTTCAGCGCTCAAGTTTTAGGCCTTCCCACCCGGAAGCGTATCTCCGTCACCGCCTCCCGGCCCAGGGATTCGTTCAGCCGCCGGCGGATATCGTCCTTCTCGAACTGAAGCTCCTGGGAGTGGGCGGCGCTTTCCACGGAGGCGATGAGGACGCCGTTCCGGAGGCCCTCGGGCCTGGCGATTTCGGCCCACGGCCCCGCGGCCGCGTCCCAGGCCGCCCAGACGTCCTTCACGTCGTCGCCCTTCGGCCCGCCCCCGGCCCGGGAGAGTATCCTGTCCAAGACCAGGGAGAAGGCCTCGGGCGCGTCAAGGGTCTTTTTTCGTCTCGCAGCCATGTGCTGATTATTTCCGTCCGGCGATTTTCTGTCAAGGGGCGCATGGCTGCGCCGCACGTCGGAATCCTTTCCTCATCTCGTCAAAGCAGTTGCGGGGGGCTTGCGGCTTGTGGCATAGTGGCCGAAATTCGTTTCGGGGGAATCGGACAATGAAGGGAACGAAAATTAAAGGTAAAATCGTAAGGGTGGCGCTTGTCGCGCTCTTGTTCACGGCGGCCGGTCTCGGCGCGGCCAGGGCCTGGAACTCGGGCGAGCGCATCGGCCCGGACCTCGATTGGCTGCAGCCCCCTCCGCCCGCCCAGCCGCCGCCCGAGGGCTCGGGCCCCAAGCCCGGCGAGGTGTGGGTGGAGCCGACGACCGGCATGGAGATGCTGTGGGTCCCGGCCGGCTGCTTCATGATGGGGACCCCGCCGGAGCTTAGGGAGAAGGAGGACGACGACGACGAGGGCCCGGTCCACCGGGTGTGCCTGGACGGTTTCTGGATGGGGCGCTACGAGGTCACCAACGCCCAGTACCGGAAGTTCCGGCCCGATCACTCCAGCGGCGAGTACCGGGTCGCGGGGAACGCCCCCAAGACCTACACCCTGAACGAGGACAAGCAGCCGGTGGTGAACGTCTCCTGGAACGACGCCATGACCTTCTGCAAGTGGCTCTCGGACCAGACGGACAACAAGTACGTCTTTTGCCTGCCCACCGAGGCCGAGCACGAGTATGCCTGCAGGGCCGGCACCACCACCATCCGCTTCTGGGGCGACAACCCCGACGACGCCTGCAAGTACGCCAACGTGGCCGACATCACCGCCAAGAAGAGCTTCCCCAAGTGGAAGAAGATGTTCAACTGCGACGATACGTTCGTGGTGACCGCTCCGGTGGGGAGCTTCGCGCCCAACCCCTGGGGATTTTACGACATCCTGGGAAACGCCTGGGAGTGGTGCCTGGACTGGAAGGGCGACTACCCCACCCGCCAGAACGGGCCCCTGCGCAACCCCACGGGCCCGGCGTCATCCAAGGAGGGGCGGCAGGTGCGGGGCGGAAGCTGGGACAACCCGCCCCCTGGCATCCGCTGCGCCAACCGCAGCTACGGCACCCCCAACTTCCGTCGCTACAACGACGGGTTCCGGGTGGTGCGCATACTATAGAGGCAAAAGCCGCTTCGGGGCCGGGGAGGTTTCCCCGGCCTCCTCCCCCTGCCGGGGAAACGCCGCTATCCGCCGCGCCTTGCCGGCAAGCTCACTGCCCGGTTCGCGTTTTTTCCCAGATACGCTCCCTCACCACAGCCCCCACCTCCCCGTAATCCGGGCTCTTTCCGGGCTCGGGCCTTATGATCCGCACGCGGCTCGCGGAATCCGGCGGAAGGCCCTTGAGCCTTTCGAGGAGCGCGGCGTTGGGGTTGAAGGCGATGCCCAGGCCCCCCAGCTCCGCCGCGTGCAGTATGCCGGGAAGGTCCCCCAGTGTGTCGCCCACGTGGAAAATAAGGCCCGGCGAGGGCCGGTGGAGGGCCGCGAGGTCGTCCAGGACCCGGGTCTTGTCGGCTTCCGCGGTGATGGGCCGGATCAGGCGGCTTTTTTCGGCGTCGTTTAACAGATGAACCAGCACGGGGGAGGCCGCCACCAGGAGCCTTCCGCCGTGCCGCAGCCCGTTCACGATGGCGGCGAGGCCCGCGAAGCCGGTGGTGGACAGGGCGCAGGCGGCGGAGACCGTGGCGGATGAGGAGAGGCTTTCCAGGACCTCGGCGGCTCCCGGGAAAAGCGGCAGGCTCCGCGCGTAGTCCTCGACCCGGCTTCTGGTGAGCCCCGCGGCCAGGCGCGCCATGTCGGGCATCACCCCGGCGAAGCTTGAGCGGCCGGTGGTGTAGGCCTCCATGAGGCGGCGCATCTCGGCGGCCGCGGCCGGATTGTCGTGCACGAGCCCCGCGAAGGTGTTTTCGGGCGTGGTGGTTCCGTTGAGGTCAGTGGTGAAGACAAGCCGTGGCCGGTTTTCTGACTTTGCCATTTTATGTTCAATTTCAAAAAGTTGTATATCAGGTGTTCATAATTTGAACGTTCAATTTTTGAACGTTCAAATTATGAACGCTTTCAACCATCTGAATTTTTATATTTTCCTACGGTTCACTCTTCTTCGGGCTTACGGCTGGGCCGATTTCTATCCATCGGCTGCACGGCCCGCTCATTTTTCCGCTTTCGATCTTTGAGCGGCGGGATGCGTTGCCCTGGAAAACCCGCGCGGCGTGTGCGGAGCACACCCGCGCCATATCGGGGGTCCGGGGGCGGTTAGGAAAGTGGTTGCAGGCTATCTCAATAATATTTTTCAATGGCATCCTTTGATGTTGTGAATGAAAAATTTTCGAGCCACAAACATCTAACACATATAAGGTTTTAATATTTAAAGTGTTTTGGAAAGGGTAGGAGGGGGTGCGGGGGAGGGAGGGGAGAACCTTTTATTCATAAAAGGTTTCCCCTCCCTCCCCCGCAAT
>JAKAGN010000250.1 GCA_021815525.1 Deltaproteobacteria bacterium | reverse complement strand
CCACGAGCCCCGCCGCGAATCATCTCTCTTTGAACGCAAGCCGGTTTCACCCGCCCGGGCGGGAGTCCGAGTCGAGGCCCAGCTTCTTGATCTTCTGGTTCAGTCCGCTTTTTCCTATGCCCAGGATGGCGGCGGCGTGGGCCTGGATGTTGTCGGACATTCTAAGGGCGCGCAGTATCATGGCTTTTTCCACCATGTCGAGGGTATCGTAGAGCTTGGCATCGGCCGGGATGCCCTCGATGTGGAGGGTGTTTTTAACGCTGTGCCGAAGCTCTCCGGGCAGGTCGCCCACCCGGATGGTGTCGGTGGAGCAAAGGACTATGGCGCGCTCCACGGCGTTCTCAAGCTCCCGCACGTTTCCGGGCCAGGCGTACTCGTGGAAGATGCGCTCCACCTCCTGGTCCACGCCGGTAACCGCCACGCCGCTTTTCCGGTCGTGGGAGTACTTTGCTATGAAGTGGGCCGTGAGGAGCCTTATGTCCTCCCGCCGGTCCCGCAGGGGCGGCAGGTGGATGGGAAGCACGTTCAGCCTGTAGTAAAGGTCCTCCCGGAAGGCGCCCCGCTGCATCGAAAGCTTCAGGTCCCGGTTGGTGGCGGCTATGAGCCTTATGTCCACCTCCACGGAGCGGGTGCCGCCCACCCGCTCGAAGGCGCGCTCCTGGAGCACCCGCAGGAGCTTCACCTGGAGCGCCGGGGAAAGCTCGCCGATTTCGTCGAGGAACAGGGTGCCTTCCTGGGCCAGCTCGAAGCGGCCCTTTTTCATGGCGGCCGCGCCGGTGAAGGCGCCCTTCTCGTGGCCGAAAAGTTCGCTTTCGAGCAGCGATTCGGCCAGCGCCGCGCAGTTCACCGCGACGAAGGGCCGCTCCCGGCGCGGGCTGTTGTAGTGGATGGATTTGGCGACCAGCTCCTTGCCGGTGCCGGATTCGCCCTGGATGAGGACCGTGGCCGCGGTGGGGGCCACCTTGCGGATCACCGCGAAGACCTCGGTCATGGCGTGGCTTTTGCCGATTATGTTGTCGAAGCTGTAGAGGCCTTCGAGCTGCCCCCTAAGGAGCCGGTTTTCCCGCACCACCCGCCGCATGGCCAGCGAGCGCTTGACGAAGAGGATCAGCTGCTCGTTCTGGAAGGGCTTCCAGATGTAGTTGTCGGCGCCCCGGTCCATGGCCTCCAGGCCCATGTCCACGGTGCCGTAGGCGGTCATCATTATGACCGGAAGGTCCGGGTCGCGCTCCTTGGCCCTGCCCATGAGCTCCAGGCCGTCCATCTGGGGCATCTTCATGTCGGTGATGAGAAGGTCCACGTCCGAGTCCTGGAGCACCGAAAGGGCCGCCTGGCCGGAGCCCGCGGTGAGGGTCTCGTAGCCGGCGTCCTCCAGCACCGCGGAGATCACTGGCGGGTAGTTTTTTTCATCGTCAACGATGAGAATGGTTTCCATGGACCTTTCCTTGGATGGGTATCTGGATCCATACCGAGGCCCCGCGCGCGGGCGCGTTTTCCAGCCAAACGTTTCCCTGGTGCGCCTCCACGATGTTTTTCACCACGGAAAGCCCCAGGCCCGTGCCCCGCTCCTTGGTGGTGAAGAAGGGGGTCCAGATGCGCTTTATGGCGGCGTCGTCTATGCCGGTGCCCTCGTCGGTGAATGAGAGGGTCACGTTTTCCGAGTCGGCCAGTATCTCGATGGTTATGGCGCCGCCTTTCGGCATGGCCTGCATCCCGTTCATGAGGATGTTCAAGAAGGCCTGGTAGAGGAGATTGGGATCGGCCATTATTTCCGGAAGTTGAGGCGAATAGTTCTTCACCACCGTCACGCCGTCCTCCTCCATGCGGGAGGTGAGGAAGGCGATGTTTTTCTCCAGGACCTCCTCCACCCTGCAGGGGACGGGCCGGGGCAGGGTGGGGCGGGCGAAGTTCAGGAAATCGGTGATGATGTCGTTTAGGCGCGAGCTTTCCTCCACGATGACGTCGGCGAAGTTGCCGGCGCCAGCGCTTTCGGGTACGCGCTTCTTCAAGAGCTGGGCCGAGCTTCTTATGATGCCCAGGGGGTTCCGTATCTCGTGGGACACCGCCGCGGCCATCTGCCCCAGGGCCGCCAGGCGTTCGGCCTCGGAAAGCTCGTCCTCCAGCTTCAGGCGCTCCTCCGCCCGCTGCCACAGGATGCTCTCCCCGCGCTTGACGTAGAGACGAAGGATCATGAACAGCACCAGCATGACGCCGGCCGAGGCCCCCACGATGAGGAGCTGGAAGCGGAAGATGGTGTTGATGTCCTCCGAAAGGTCCTGGACGATCTCGAAGACGCCGAGGACCCTCTCGGTGACCTGGGCCATGGGCTCCTCGGCGAAGAAGGGCGCGAAGGTCCGAAGCTTGCTCTCCTCGGGACTTCCAAGGAGGATGGACCAGAAGGAGCCGCGCTGGACCAGCCGGGACGAGGACTTGCCGGCAAGGGCCTGGGTGTACTCCATGCCGGGCGGGACGATTTTGCCCACGAGGCCTGTGTCGAAGCTGTAGGAGATGCGGTTGTCGGTGCCGTAGATGGTCACCATGCTCACGTTGAAGCCGTGGAGGGTGCCGCGCACCACCTTGTCCAGGCGCTCGAACTGCTCGGGCTCCCTAAGCTGTATGCGGCCGAAGCGCATCGCCGTGGGGATGATGAACTGGAGGAAAATCTGGTGGTTTAGGTTGTTGGCCAGAAGGAGCGCGTATGCCTCGCTCTTTTGCATGAGCACGGTCTTGGCCCTGTGGGTGATGAGCATGGCCAAGAACAGGGTGGCCGCGAAGATGACCGCGAGGCTCAAGAAGGTGAAGTTCTTGACCAGCGTGAAGGGGCGCACGGTCTCCCGGGGGGTGGGGCGTTTGCCCGCGCCCTCCCCGGGCTTCGATTTTTCGGGCGGTTGTTTCACGGTTTGATTTCGGATGAGGTTCGGCGTACGGGGCGGGAATGCCCGAACCGCACTCTACCAGGGCCACGCGGAAAATGCCAACACCTTTGTCGGCTAGCCCTGACAAGAACCTGTCTCAAAAATATTTTCGTCATGAGATTGAGCGAAAAAGCCGCTGGCAAGGAAGCAGGCGGAAAAGGACCGGAGGCGTAGTTGTTCTACGTCGAGGACCTTTTCCGCCGATGACGCAGCCAAAGGCTTTTTAAGCCAATCGCAATAGAAATATATTTTTGAGACAGGTTCAAGCCTGTTGACGTACGGCAACCCGGAGTGGTATGAAGCTCAGCATGGGGTAATATACGCGAAGCCGTCGCTGACGGAGCGAAAATCGGGGGGGAGTATGAAACGCTGTCTTCTTTTCCTCTTTGTCCTGGCCCTCGCCGCCTCCGGCGCGCTGGCCGCCGATAACGACGAACCGGCCGCCGCCAAGAGCGCCGGGGAAACCACCAGGAGCCGGGTGGCCTTCCGCGTGCACAGGATGCGCCTCCGGGCCTTCAACGCCATCGTGGCCCGGGGGAACTTCGTGAGCCTGGACGCCTCGGGCCTGGACGCGGTTACCGGGTCCCTGGGCGAGGACATCTACGATCCCAAGGCCGACGAGGCCGAACGCACCCGCCGCGAAATCGTGGTGGCCGGGGCCTACCTCATGGCGTCCCTGGCCTCCGGAGCCTCGTGGCGGCAGGACAACATGAGGCCCCTGGCCTTTCTGCCATGCGGCGGAGGGAGCGCCGACAAGGACCGCGACATGGAAAAGGCGGTGCCCCTGGTTTACGAAGGCCGCCGCTACTTCATACCCCACGCCATGGCCCTTTGCGACCCCATCCAGACCGAGCCCGAGTTCTGGGAAAGCGGCTGGGGCCGGGACGAGCAGGCGCCGGGGACCTTCCTTTTCGCCATAGATTCGGAGCTACCCTTCAACTACGAGGATGACTACTACCTCTTCGGCTCCCCCCGCCGTTACTGGATCAACCCCGACGCCCCCATCGACATCGGTGACGACACTCCCTTGAGCAACCGGGGCTTCGGCAACTATGTCCTTGCCGGCCTCATACTCTACGTGCCGAAGGTGCCCGAGCCCAGGGTCGCCTACATCCATTACAACGATCCATGCCCGAAGTAGTTTCCAGCGCCGGTAAGGAGCCGGCGCAAGAAGTAAGTGGCCTCGGAGAAAGACGCACCGTTAACCCGCAAGAATCAAGAGGATGCCCGCAATGCTGAAAAAATTCGCCGCCCTGTTCGTGATGCTGTTGTTCGCTTCCCCGCTCTACGCCAAGGATGTGGGAGGCGTGTCCATGCCCGAATCCATTTCCGCGGGGGGCAAGACCCTGACCCTTAACGGCGCCGGGGTGCGGAAGAAATACGGCCTGGTGAGCGTGTACGCGGCCGGGCTGTATCTTGTCCAGAAGAGTTCCGACGCCGAGAAGATCATGGCTGCCGACGAGCCCATGGCCATCGAGATGGTGTGGATAAGGGACAACGTGGAGCAGTCGGCGGTGAACGAGGCCTGGCACGAGGGCTTCGCGCGCGCCATGAACGGCAACGCCGCCCCCCTGAAGGCCCAGATAGAAAAGTTCATCGCGTGCTTTCCCGCCACCTACCACAAGAAGGACAGCTATAGATTCACCTACGTTCCGGGCACGGGCACGACCGTGGAGGTGAACGGCCAGAAAAAGGCGGTCATCCCGGGGCTCGCATTCAAGAAGGCCCTCTTCGGCAACTGGCTCGCGCCCGGCGGTGACGGCGGGCTCACGAAGCTTAGGCCTATTCTTTTGGGCAAGTAGCCGGCGCGGATTTTCCGGCCGTCCCCCTCTTTTCCGTTTCCGTCCGAACCGGGCGGAAAGGGTCTCCCTTGGCGGAGAGCCCTTTCCGCCCGTTTTTTTGGGCGAAAATTTTTTGCGCGCCGCAAAAAAAGCTGTAAAAAAGTCTTGACAAGGGGGGAGTATGCCGTTAATTTGTTAACACTATGAACGAACTTGCGGAAATAAGAATCCCCGGCAGGGCGGAGGAGC
>JAKAGN010000249.1 GCA_021815525.1 Deltaproteobacteria bacterium | reverse complement strand
TGCCGAAAAGATGCTTGGACATGGTTCACTATCCTTCCTGATCGTAAGGTTGATCGTCGTTTATTGCTTGGGACTCTTCGCGGGAGGCGGGCTTGTAGCTTGCAAGTGCGAGGAGAGCCAGGTCCTTGCCGAAACGCCAGTTTTTCTCGTCCATGAGGGTTAGAACGGCGCGCCAGCCGTCCTGAAGGGGCTTCAGAGGCCCTCCGCCCCGCGCCCAAAAATCCGTAACGGCTTCCCTCAAGGTCGCCGCGTTCTTGCAGCGGGAGAAGTCCACTCGGAGCTTCTCGAACTCGCGGGAAACGAGGCTTTCGAAAGACGCCCCCTCCTTTTGCGCGCGTTCGCCGAGTTTCGTCATGCGCCGCCGCCACGCTTCGTGGCAGGCTTCAATAAAAATCTTTTCCGGTCCTTCGGGAAATGCTTCCCTGTTTTCCACCATGGCCGCCAGTCCTCCTTTTTCGTATTTGAAAACGTGATCGCCGCGATCCGTGTCTGTAACGAACCGGGAGAAACCCTCCCACCACCTGCGCCCTTCGACGAGATTCCGAGCCACGAGGTCAGGAACCTGCGGAACATCCCAAAAGGGGTCCCCGCTTTCCCTTTTGATCAGTTTTGCGTCCAGGCATTGCCTGCAGAAATCGAAAATTCTAAGAGACTCCGCCGAACCCGCACGGACCGTCATAAGGTTTACGCGGGTCTTCTGCTGGGTCGCCCAGGGCACGGTTCCGAAGGATATAACCCTGCAAAAGGCCGAGTTGACGTCCTCCAACAGGTTTGAAGCGGCAAGCTGGGCGAGAACACGCAAGCCCGCATCCGCCGTACCTGAGGCCATGAGCTTTTGGACGCCGTATTTCAGGAAACTGCCGCGGGCCGCGTTATATTTGGCAAGGTCGTTTATTTCGGGCAGCACCAGGGCGTAACGGGGCTTAACGCCGCCGCCGCGCACGCGCAGATCGAAAAATATGGCTCCTGCAGGGGCGAAACGCAGGGCCAGTGAGCGTTCGGGGGATTCTTCAAGAAATGAGTCATTGCCCAAACCCTGGTGGCGGACGCCCCCTCCAGGCAACATCCATCCGGTAAGGGCTTCAACGCCCCGTGCATCAAAACCGGGTTTTTGATGGGCGTAAGAAGTCACCTTGCGAAACTTCAGGACAAGCGGTGTTTCATCAATTGTAATTGAGAGTGCGCCCTTCGGATCTGTGGATTTGTCTGCTTTTCGGGTCTGGCCGTGCTGGAGAAAGGTGGTGAGCATTGCCTCCTGCAACACCACAGCGTGCTGCTCGTGCATGTTGTCCAAGGGCTCGCCAAGGGCGGGGAACCAGATAAGGCCGTTCTTGTCCAGCTTGAAGGAGCGCCGAAAAAGCTCGTCGAAAAAGGGCTTGGGGTCATCGCTCCACTTAAGGGTTACGGATGTGGGCGTCCTCTCCCAGGTTCCGCCGTCAAGGGCGGCCTCGCCGTCGTTTTCCGTTTCCAGGGCCTTTAAGGTCATCCATAGGCCCGCAAGACCTGCCTTGTGGAGAGCGGTCATTCCCGGACCGAAAAGCGAGATGAAAAGCTCGCCGCCCTTTTTTTGCTCCTTGTTCGCCGTCACTGCTTTTCTTGCCATTCGGCCCCCCAATCTTTCGAGTATGAGATTCTTCCGGCTGGCGCCACAAAGGCGTAGGCCGCCTTGCGCCACCCGGATATTTCTTTCGCAACCTGCCTCAAGGGCATTGGAACCGCGTAACGGGTGATTTCCTTCATAACTGGCCGCCCGCGGGAATCGAAGCACGGCCTGGAATCCTCCTGCCGCACCACGGGAATGGACATTTCCGCCTCCCGCACGAGGCCGGGTTCCGAAAACGGCCCGCCGTCCAGCCACTTCGATTCACACTTTTTTACCGGGCCGCCCTGGTCCATCGCCTCGAAAGCCGCGGCAAGGTCTTTTTGGGATACGGGTTTTTCCCCTAAGAGCGCGAGCCAGCCTTTCGCCGCTTCCAGATCATTTTTATCGTAAGGACGTTCGTTTTCCGGCAAGAGGAACAAGGCGGGCCGGATTCCAGAGGAGCCGTCGGCCTTCGCCCTGCGGTTCAACCTTCCCATGCGCTGGATGAGGGCGGGCACCGGGGCAAGGTCGGAAATCAGAAGATCGGCTGAAATGTCCAGGGACACCTCGCAGACCTGGGTGGTGACGGAAAGCACCGGCCCCTCGCCCCCAAAGGCCGAGATCACGGCGTTATGCTTTAAAAGGCGGTCGCAGTAGCGGAACCGGCTGTGATAGATGCGTACCGGAAAGCCTCTTTCACCCGCCTTTTGTGCAAAGCTCATGGCGCGCGCCACGGTGTTTGCAACCCAGAGAATTTTTTCACCGCGTTCAAAGGCCCTTTCGAGCGCCTCCCAGGGCGCGTCGGCAACGGGAGCGGAAACCGTGTAGCGGCTTATGGCCTCAAGCTCGGCAGGCCCTTCAATTATTTCGAGTTCCTCTCCTCTTTCCTGCACCAGTTTCATGAGGGCGGAAAGCTTCGCCCGGGGCAGGGACGCGGTCATCAGAAGAACCGGAGCGCCCCGGAATGCTTCCAGAAAACGCAGGAAGGCCCCGAACATCCGCTCGTCGTACTGATGGATTTCATCGAAAACAAAGGCGCTTCCCGCGAATGTGGGAAATGAGAAAAGGCTTTTCCTGCCGTTTTGGATGAGCCCCAGGACACGGTCCGCCGTGCAGACCGCAAGTGGGGCGTCCCAACCGGAAAGGGCGTCGAACCTTAGGGAGTTTTCGATGGATTCATCATCGGGAGCGGGCCGCATGTCTTCAAGGTCGCATTCGGCCCGGCTGTGCAGAAGGGCCGCGTCAGCCGAAAGCTCTGAAGTATCCACGTAGTCACGGAAGCCCTCGGTGGCGGTTCCGGTTGTGGGGTAGCAGAAGAAAACCTTGCGGCCTTGGGCGCGGCGGGCGGCCCAGAGATAGGCCGCCACGGTTTTGCCGCTCCCGCATCCCGCCTTTATGAAGCTTACCGATTTTTCGCTTGCAGCGGCCCTTGCCTGGAATTGCCTGGGAGCGAGTCCGCCCAGGCGCTTATCCGCGACTTTCTTGAGGTCACGGCCGGTGCAGACGCGGCTCAATGTAGCCCGCACCCAGGCGGCGGGGTCGTCGAATTTTTTTGGAAGGGCCGAGCCCGCAACGTCGGCGGCCACAAGCAGCGCTTTTACCAGGGCAATAAACCGTTTGGTGTTTTCGTCGGCTGACTCATGCCACGCGGCGGCATCACGAATCCATTTCTTAAGCTCGTCAAGGGGCCGGGATACAAGATCAATGGAAAGGTCCGACAACTCCGGCGGAGGGCCAAGTCCAAGCGCCTTTTGCGCCAACGAGAGACAGCGGGCGGCATCGGGATGGCCCGTATGAACCGTGACCCTGCTGTCTCCGCTTCCGCTTCGGGGGCGCGTAACGGCACCGCCGTTTTCGGCCTTCAAATGGTGGCCCAAAACGGCGAACAGGCAGGAATGGCGCACCACGTCCGAACAACCGGGAAAAAGCCATTCACCCAGTTCCGGGTTTTTCAGCACCACCCAGGCGCTGATCCATTCGTGCCGCAAAGCCTGGGGCGCTTCGGATTTTCCGCGTATCATCCGCTGGAACTGGTGGCTGGCCTTCCCCAGATCGTGCATCAAGGCGGCCCTGGGCAGGGCCTGGGCCAGACATTCGGAAAATTCGGAAAAAAAACATAGTGATTTTAGGCTCTTCTCCCCGGTTAAGTCCGACAATGCGCCGGAAACCTTGAAAACCTCCTCAAGATGCCCGCAAAGGGTTTCGGCCGGGGCGGGGGAGGACGCAATGCGGGGCCTCTTGGCCAGGAGGATTTCCGGGGGCTTTAGCGGGGCGGCGGGCATGGTTTCACCGCCTGTCGGGAATGAATATCCCGCAGCCGAAACGTCGCCTTCCACCGAGTCCTTTTTCCTGGAGAAGGATGGACTCCTCGGCGCTCAGGCCGTCCACCATGACCGCGAAGCCCACAACGTTCTTGTCCCTTATGCGCAGCGTGCGGCGAAGGAATGGGGAGCGCGCGCCGCTTGCGGAATCCGCGTTGGCCTCCGCGATTTGCGGCTGCGGAACAAGCGACGCATCCGCCTTCACGTCCATTTGCGCCAGCTGACGGCGGGCCGCAGCCAGAAATTCTTCCGGCTCCATGAAGCCCTTTATCACCACGAGGCGGCTATACAGCCGGGCCGCCGGAACCAGGGCGCGGGTCTGGGGCGCGCCAAGGCTTACCGGGTGGCCGCCCACGTCGAGCCTTTGTCCGGCCAGCGGAAGGACCTCCCGCACCCTGCCGGAGTCTATTCGGATTTTAAGGGCGCTTTTCGGCGAGAGAGAAATGAGGCGGTTTCCGTTGGGAGCGCCCGAAACCGGGTGCAGACCCACCGACTCGTCCCCGTGGATGGAAGGAAGCACCCGGCTGACCGCCGAAAGCAGGTGATAGCCGTGATCGGCGGGAAGACTTTTCCCTATGAGCTTGAATTCGACGTCAAGCATTGGCATGGCTCTTTCCCTTCATGATGGAAATGCTATCGGATTGTGGTGTCGAGCGGAAAAATGTTTGGGTTCTAAAAAACCATATATAATTTTTATTTATTGTTTCGATAAGTTATCATAAAAACCCCACGGCCGGAAGCGTCGCGGGCCTCGTCCGTAACATTAAATCCGGGTCGTAATATTTATATTTCTAAATTATACCACGATAAACACTATTTCGTCAAGTTCTTCACGGATTCCTCCGCATTGCCGATGATCCAGCAAGGGACTACGGCAAGAACCCGCCTCATACCAAGTTGCTTTCAAAAATAGAGCATCCCGGCTTTGACCGATCTCCACGGAGTCCTTTTTCCCAAAACTTCCAGGCTTCGGGCGGAAAAATGCGAAGTCCTCCAAAAACTTGCGGGGCGCGTTGCTGCGCAACGCGCCCCGCGTATAACGGGGGTCCGG
>JAKAGN010000248.1 GCA_021815525.1 Deltaproteobacteria bacterium | reverse complement strand
GGGGCAGCGAAGGTCGCAGAACTTGAGCCCGGCCCCCGTTACCCCGGCGTTTTCGCCGTCGTAGGGTTTTTCCACCGCCATTCGGTAACCCTTTCAAAAAGAAAAGCAAAACCGTCCCCGGCGGCCGAGGCGCTGTTGTCGTTTCTTCCTTATTTGTCATCTCGCACCCGCGGGCCGATCGCAAGCGATGAGCCGCAAGGCGCGCGAGGCGCGCGCGAAGGGAGCGTAATGCCACCCCAAGAAATCTGCGATTTCTTGGGGACCCCGGTTTTGTACGTGACCGAGCCGCAAGCCGAAGCGCAACACAGCGGATCGCGCTTGCGGTCGGCCCGCCGCCGCTTTTATCTTTTCTTCTTTATTGCCCTATCCATTTCGCGCTTGTGCTCGCGCTCCTGTATGGCGTCGCGCTTGTCGTGCTGGCGCTTTCCGCGGGCCAGAGCCACGGTCACCTTGGCCTTGCCCCGGGAGAAGTAGACCTCGAGGGGGATCAGGGTCAGGCTCTTGTTGCGGATCTTCCCGGCCAGGCGGTGGATCTCGTGGCGGTGCATGAGTATCTTCCGGACGCGGAGGGGCTCCTGGGGCACGTATGTGGCGTGGGGGTACTCGCCGATGTGCATCTGGTAGAGGAATATCTCGCCGCCCTTGATCTTGGCGTAGGCGTCCTTCAGGTTGGCGCGCCCGTCCCGCAGGGACTTCACCTCAGCGCCCGTGAGCACTATGCCCGCCTCCCACTGGTCCTCTATGAAGTACTCGTGGCGGGCCTTGCGGTTGGTGCACACGATTTTGACGGACTTTTTTTCCTGTTCCTTCGCCATTTTTTCACGCTTTCCGGTATGCCTTCACGCGACGCCTTCACGGGGCCGCGGGGGTGCTTTTCAGGTCGCTCCGGCCGTTCGGGGCCGAAAGGGAGGACTCGGCCAGGAGCCGCCGCACGTCCTCCGCCGATTTTTCCCGCACGGCGCGCGCCGCCACGTCCTCGCAGCGGGATCGGGAAAGCGCCCGCACGGTGTTCTTGACGGCCCCCACGGCCGCGGGGTGCATGGAAAGCTCCGAAAAGCCGAGCCCAAGGAGGAGCTGCGTGGCGAAGGGGTCGGCGGCCATTTCGCCGCACATGGCGAGCCTGACGCCCGAGTCCCGGCACACGGCGGCCACCCCCGCCAGCAGGCGGATCACCGCGGGGTGGAGGCTCTCGAAGAGGTGGGCCACGTGCTTGTTGCCGCGGTCCACCGCCAGGGTGTACTGGATGAGGTCGTTGGTGCCCACCGAGAAGAACTTCACGTGCTCGGCCAGCACGTCGGCCATGACGGCCGCGGAGGGCACCTCGATCATGACGCCGATCTCGGGGTCCGGGTTGAAGGAGACGCCCCGGGAGTCCAATGCGTCGGCTGCGGCGGAAACGGCCTTCTTGGCGGCCAGAAGCTCCGGAAGGCCCGAGATCATGGGAAAGAGAAGTCTTACGTTCCCGAAGGCCGCGGCCCGTAGAATGGCCCGAAGCTGGGTCTGGAAAACCTCCGGGTGCGCCAGGCAGAAGCGTATGGCCCTAAGCCCCAGGGCCGGGTTGTCGGCCTGCTCGGAGAAGAGGCCGCGGCCCACCTTGTCGCCGTTGACGTCCAGGGTGCGGATGGTGACGGGCCTGGGGGCCATGAGCTCCGCCACCTCCTTGTAGTTCTCGAAAAGCTCGTCCTCGCCGGGAAGCCCGTCGCGGTTGAGGTAGAGGAACTCGGTGCGGTAGAGGCCCACGCCGTCGCCGCCCCTGTCCAGGACGGCAACCACCTCCTCCTTGAGCTCCATGTTGCCGCACACGGAAACCGTGAAGCCGTCGCTGGTGGCGGCCGGCAGGTGGCTCCCCTTGGCCAGGCGCGCCTGGGCCCGGGCGTCGGTCTCCCTTAGCTCCTCGTAGCGGGCCAGCGTCTCGTCGTCGGGGTTCACCACCACGACGCCGGTTCCGCCGTCCACCACCAGGAGGTCCCCGGTGCGGATGGACTCGGAGGCCCCTGGAAGGCCCATCACCGCGGGAATGCCCAGGGTGCGGGCGATGATGGCGGTGTGGGAGGTCTTGCCGCCGAGATCCGTCACGAAGCCCAGGACGTGCTGGAGGTCCAGCTGGCTGGCCTCGGCCGGGGACACGTCCCGGGCCACCAGTATGACCCGCCGGGATATGGCCGAAATCTCCGGGGCCTTGCCGCCCATGAGGTTGCGGAGCACCCTGTGGTAGACGGAGGCCACGTCGGAGCCCCGCTCCCGCAGGTACGCGTCCTCGATCCTTGCGAAGGCGGCCTTCACCCGGTCCACCGTGGTTTTCAAGGCGTACTCGGCGTTGACCCGCGCCTTCTGGATGGTCTCTATGGTGCGGCCGTAGAAGAGCTTGTCCTTAAGGAGGGAGCGTTCCATCTCGAGGACGTAGAGGTGCTGGCCCATCTCCTGGGGGGCGCGGCGGATGAGCCGGGAAAGTTCCTGGTCCGCGGTTTTGACGGCGGCCTTGAAGCGGGCCACCTCCGAGGCCACCTGGCCCCTGTCGAGGCTTGTGCTGCCGCGGATCTCCGGAAGGTCCCGGTCCACCAGGAACGCCAGGCCTATGGCTATTCCCCGGGAAGCCGGGATTCCGTTCAGGGTGGTCTCCACCATGTGCCGTGAAGCCGTCATGGGGCGATGGTTTCTCCGAAGCCGCTTTCAAAAAGGGCGGCGAGGGCGGAAAGGACCGGCGCGTCCGCGGCGTTTTCAGCCGCGGCGGTGAAGCGCGTGCCGCGCGGGGAGGCCAGGGTCAGCACCGCCACGACGTCTTTGGCGTCAACGGTTCTTTGGCCCGTCCGCAAGGATATGCGGCCGCCGGCGTTTTTTGCCAGGGCCGCGATCTTCTGGGCCGGGGCCAGGTGGAGGCCCTCCAGATTGACGATAACGAGTTCCACCCGGCGCTTGTTTGACCAGGAAAAAGGATTCATGGCTCCTTCGGCGGGCAGGGCCGCGGGACCGGCTCCGAGCCGGACCGTTTGGGGGAATTTAACGCCTTGGGGCGGCGATGTCAAACGCCGCGCCCTCCATTTTCCCCGGAGAGCCTTGCACATCGGAAATGATCCGGCAGAGATGGCGGAAGCCGGGCGCGGCCCGGGGCCGCCCGGCGTTTCCGCGCGTCCGGGTCCAAGGGCGCCGCTGCGGAAGGGGGATTAGTCCTGATTATGACTGGTATTTAGTTTGGACTTACCGTTCCATTGATGCAAATCCGGTCCGAAAAATCCGGTTTTGAAAATCGTCCGATTGTGGGCCACTCGATTTGAAAAATTGAGCGTGAACGAGAAAAATGCCGATTATGAAAGCTTCGATTTTCGTCGACAAGTCGGCGATTCCTGAAAGCCCCGTAAGCTGTGGCGGGAGAAAATTTTCCCCGCAAGGGCCGTCATCCGGCGAGCTTGAGCGGGCGATAAAAAAATTCATTTTTTATTTCAGATAGTTATATTGTAGAATCCTAACTTCAATTCCCTCATCCGATAAGTTCAAACCTCCGGTCATCCCCCTTGACCGCGACCGGGGCCGGGTTTATAGTCCGCCCCGTTGTTGCGCCAAGTCGCATCCATTCGCGTTTAATTCAATAAAAAAAACCATTCGCGGAAAATGCCGTTCAAAGCGGAGGCCGGAGACCGGTTTTTTCATGGGCTCTCCTCCACCGTGCGTGGATCGCTTTTTCCGAATTTACGGATCGATGGTTCAAAAACACCATTAGGATCACAGGTGAACTATGTTCAATGAAAGCGCGGGCGAAATGTGGGGCCGGGCCAAGAAAATTTTAGCCGGCCGGATTTCCCGTCACAGCTTCCTCATGTGGATCGAGCCCATGCGGCTTCTCGCCGAGGACGCGGAGGGCGTGGTGCTCTCCTGCCCCAACCCCTTCGCGGCCCGCTTCATCCGGGAAAACTACAGGGAAGGAATAGAGGATTGCCTGCGCCAGGCCGCCGGGCGCCTCCTGCGCATAAACCTCAAGGTGGTGGAGACGCCGCGCCCCGAGCGCCCCGCCGAGCCCGCGGCCACGGCCCGGCCGGTCCAGCTCGAGCTTCCCGGCATGGACGTGCGCCCCAGCGCCGGGCATCTCCTGCGGCGCGATCACACCTTCGACGAGTTCGTGGTGGCCGATTGCAACGACCTGGCGTACAACGCCGCCCGGGCCCTGGCCAAGGACTCCTCCAGCCGTATGCCGCTTCTTTTGTGGTCCCGGCCGGGCCTCGGGAAAAGCCACCTCTCCCAGGCCGTGGGGCACCAGGTGCTGCGGGTGAACCCCGGCGAGCGGGTCTTCAACATCACCGCCGACGACTTCTACCACGAAATGGTCCGCGCCCTGAAGGACGGAAGCCGCGGCGAGTTCCGCGACAAGTACCGCCACGGCTGCGACACCCTCATACTGGAGCAGGTCCAGAACCTAAGCGGCAAGGACAAGACCCAGGTGGAGCTTGCGGAGGCCCTGGACAGCCTCCTCGAATGCGGCAAGCGCCTCATCTTCACATCCACCGAGCGCCCCGGCGACATCCCCGACATCGACGAGTCCGTGCGCTCCAGGCTCTGCGCGTCTCTAGTGGCCGACATCCGCCCGCCGGACTTCGTGACCCGTATGCGCATCCTGAAGAAAAAAGCCCACGGCCAGGTCCTCTCCGAAGGTGTTTTCACGGCGCTCGCCCAGGAACTCACCGAGAACGTGCGCCAGCTTTCCTACGGCCTTGCGAGCCTGCTTACCCGCTGCAGCCTCATGAACGTGCGGCCCGACGAGAACCTGGCGCGCCAGGTGGCCTCCCAGGTGGCGAGCCGCCAGCGGGCCCTCACCATGAACGCCCTCATGAACCTCGTGTGCGCCCACTTCCGCCTCGCCGGGACCGAGCTTTCCGGAGCCAGCCGCAAGACCGAGCACGCCGTGCCCCGCCAGGTGGCCATGTACCTCGCGCGTCGCTACACCGACCAGTCCTGCCAGGCCATCG
>JAKAGN010000247.1 GCA_021815525.1 Deltaproteobacteria bacterium | reverse complement strand
AAAGGATATGGAAAAGGAGCTTGCCCCGGCCGAGGACGCCGTCCGCGACGCTTTGTTGGGCATCCCCAACATCCCCCACGAGTCGGTTCCCGTGGGCCGCGACGAGCGGGACAACCCGGTCCGGCGCCTGTGGGGAACGCCGCGGGCCTTCGATTTTGCGCCCAAGGCGCACGACGACGTGGGCCGGGACTTAAAGATTCTCGATCTGGAGCGGGCCGCCAAGATCGCGGGCGCGCGCTTTCCCCTCTTTTTGGGCGAGGGCGCGCGGCTTGTCCGGGCCATCATAAGCCTCATGCTCGAGATCCACACCACGCGCCACGGCTACCGGGAGGCCCTGCCGCCGCTCCTCGTCAACCGCGAGTCCATGACCGGGACCGGCCAGCTTCCCAAGTTCGAGGAGGACCTCTTTAAGCTTTCGGGCTGGGACTACTACTTGATCCCCACGGCGGAGGTCCCCGTCACCAACATCCACCGGGGCGAGGTCTTGAACGAGGCGGACCTTCCGCTCTACTACACGGCCTACACGCCCTGCTTCCGCTCCGAGGCCGGCTCCTACGGCAAGGACACCAAGGGGCTCATCCGCCAGCACCAGTTCGACAAGGTGGAGATGGTGAAGTTCTGCACGCCGGAAACCAGCTGGGACGAGCTGGAGAAGCTCCTTTCAAACGCCGAGGCGATATTGAAGGAGCTGGAGCTTCCCTACCGCGTGATAACGCTGTGCACCGGCGACATGGGCTTTTCCGCGGCCAAGACCTACGACATCGAGGTGTGGTTTCCGGCCCAGAACTGCTACCGGGAGATTTCCTCCTGCTCCAACTTCACCGACTACCAGGCCAGGCGCGCCGACATCCGCTTCAAGCGGCCGGGCAAGAAGGGCACGGAGCTTGTGCATACGTTGAACGGCTCGGGGCTCGCGGTGGGCCGGACGTTCGCGGCCATACTGGAAAACTGCCAGAACGAGGACGGCTCGGTAACCATCCCGGCGGCCCTTCGTCCCTACATGGGCGGCAAGGAAGCGATAGCGAGATGAACTTTTCGGACTTACCGGCGGACCTGGCCGGACGCCTCATTCCCAAGCCGGCGGGCAAGATGGCCTACCGCTGCCTTTCCTGCGACGCGGTCCACGGAATCGGGGAGCTTTTGTACACCTGCCCGCGCTGCGGCGGGGTCTTGCTCCTGGAGGACGCGGCCTTCGGAGACCTCAAGCGGACGCCCTCCGAAATGTGGCGGCGGATATTCGACTACCGGCGGCTTCTGAACGTTCCGGCCCTGAAGGGCATCTACCGCTTTCACGAGCTTCTGGGGCCCGTGATCCCCCTCGATTCGGTGGTGTACCTGGGCGAAGGCGGGACGCCGCTGGTGGAAGCCGCGCAGGTTTTGCAGGAGGAGGCGGGCATCCGCTTCCTCTACAAGAACGACGGCCAGAACCCCAGCGCCTCCTTCAAGGACCGGGGCATGGCCAGCGCCGTAAGCTACATCAACTTCCTCATCCGCTCCGGGCGCGCGGGCGAGATACTGGCCGTGTGCGCCTCCACCGGGGACACCTCGGCCTCGGCGGCCCTCTACGCCAGCTACCTTCACCCCAAGGTCAAGTCCGCGGTGCTTCTCCCGCACGGCAAGGTGACGCCGGAGCAGCTCTCCCAGCCCCTGGGAAGCGGGGCGCGGGTCTTCGAGATACCGGGCGTTTTCGACGACTGCATGAAGGTGGTCGAGCGGCTCGCCGAAACCTACGAGGTGGCGCTTCTAAACTCCAAGAACGCCTGGCGGATTCTGGGGCAGGAGTCCTATTCATATGAAATAGCACAGGATTTCGACTGGAACGTTCAAGACCTTGCGGTATTCGTCCCCATCGGAAACGCCGGGAACATCACGGCCGTCATGGCGGGCTTTTTGAAGCTCCACGACCTGGGCGTGATCGAGACGCTCCCCAAGATAGTGGGGGTTCAGAGCCACCACGCGGACCCGGTCTTCCGCTACTACGAGGAGCCGGACCCTTCGCTTCGCAGGTTCGTGCCGGTAACCGTGAAGCCCTCCGCGGCCCAGGCCGCCATGATCGGAAACCCGGTTTCCATGCCCCGGGTGATACGCCTCGCTGAGATCTACGACGAGCGCTCGGGCGGGCGCAACGTGTTCGTGGTGCGGGTGACCGAGCAGGGGATAATGGACGGGATGCTTTCGGTGAACCGCCGAGGCCACGTTGCCTGCACCCAGGGCGGCGAGTGCTACGCCGGAATGCGGGCGGCGCTCCGGGAGGGCGTCGTTTCGGACAAGGACACGGCCATTCTCGACGCCACGGCCCACGCCATAAAGTTTTCGGCGTTCCAGAACATGTATTTTTCCGATTCCTTTCCGCCCGAGTTCGGCGTGGCGGCGAAGCCCGAGCTTAAAAACCACCCCTGCCTGGTGCGGCCGGACGACCTGGCATTGGTCCCGGCCCCGGGAAAACCCCTTTCGGGGGACGCCCTCCTTGAATTCATCGCCAAAACCAGCCGGGACGTCGCGGGCGCCTTGGGGCTTAACCCCAGGAAGCCGGCCGCGTAACGACGCGATCCGTTGCGCCGGGCTTTGCGGGCCGCCGGAGGAAGCGGCCCGCTGCGTCGAAGCACGCCGGGGGGCTGGAAATCCATTTTACCTTTTATTCCGCAATATTATCCTGATAGGATCGGTTTTCGCAGTTTTTTGGGGAAGCTTTTCCCCGTCCGCCTCCGCCATGACCTACCGCCGCTACGCCCTCTACAAGGCGGGCGGCATGGAGGTCCTGTGCGACACCTACACGGTGCGGCCCGGTGATTTTCTCCTTGAGATCATGCGCTTAAAGGGCCAGATCGCCTACCGGGAGTTCAAGGAGTTCCTGAGCATTTTCAAGGCCTTGAATCCGCAGGTCACCGAGATCAGCCGCGTTTTTCCCGGCCAGACCATAATCGTTCCCCTGAAAAAGGCCCCGCCCGGCACCTTCAAGGCCGACGCCGACGGCTACGTCACGCTTCCCTTCGCCTCGGTTTCCGGGGCTGGCCCCCCGGACCAGCCGGCGCCGCGGGTCCCGGCCACGGCCGTCAAGGTGCGGCGGGGGGACTCGGTTTCGGGGCTGGTGGCGGGCCGTTTCGGGCCGGTGGGCACGGCGGCCTACGAGGAGGGCATGACCCGTTTCAGGGACCTGAATCCGGCCGTCACCGACCCGAACTTCATCTACGCCGGCGAGGTGCTCTACCTTCCCGGCGAGGACCGGCCGCCCGGAGAGGGCCCTGGCGCGAGCCCGTTTTCGGCTCCCGCCGCGGCCGGGGCAGGCTCCCGCACCGTGAGGCGCGGCGACACCGTCTCGCGCCTCGTGGCGTCATCCTGGGGAAAACCCGGGTCCGCGGGTTTTAACCGCGGCATGGAGGAGTTCGCGCGCTTGAACCCGGGCGTCACGAACCCGGACCTCATCCGGCCCGGCCAGGTGCTGAACGTGCCGAGGCGCGCCGGGGACGCCCGGAAGAAAAAGGCCGGTCCCGCCAGGCCGCCTAAGGTGACGCCGCCGGCCGTTTCCGCGCCGCCGCCCCCGGCTTCCGGGGCCGAGGCTCCGGCGCCCGTTCCGGCGCAGGAAAGCGAAAGCCCGGCGCCGGCCGCCCAGTCAGGCTCCGCGGCTTCGGCGTCCGCCCCGCCCCCGGCTCCCGGGACGGCCGCCGCCGCGCCCGCGTCCCTTTCCCCCGTTTCCCCGCCCCCGCCCCCGAAAAAGGAGGCTGTGTCCCCGGTTATCGCCGCCGCGTCTACGGCACCGGAGCCCGTGAAGAAGGAATCCGCGGCCCCGGCGATGGCCGTTGCGCCCAAGATTCCCGCCGTTCCAGCGGCTCCGGCCGCCGCGCCCGCGAAGCCGCCCGAACCCAAGGCCCCGGCAGCGTCTGCCGTGCAGGTTGCGCCCGCCGCCGCGCCCCGGCCTGCCCCGGCTCCGAAGCCCCCCGAGCCCGCGCCCCCGGCCGTTCCCAATGTCGCGCCGGTAAAGGAGCCGCCTCCAGCGCCCGCGAAGAAGGAGGCATCGGCCGAGGCCGTTCCGCACCCGGCAGCGCCGGCTCCGCCCGCGGCCCCGGAGCCCGTGAAGAAGGAAGCCGCTACCCCGGCGGCTCCCGCGGCCACGGCGATGGCCGTTGCGCCCAAGGTCCCCGCCGCTCCAGCGGTTCCGGCCGCCGCGCCCCCGAAGCCGTCCGAACCCAGGGCCACGGCGGCGCCTGCCGCGCAGGTTGCGCCCGCCGCCGCGCCCCGGCCTGCCCCGGCTCCGAAGCTCCCCGAGCCCGCCAAGCCCGCGCCGCCGGCCGTTCCCAATGTGGCGTCGATAAAGGAGCCGCCTCCAGCGCCCGCGAAGAAGGAGGAATCGGCCGAGGCCGTTCCGCACCCGGCAGCGCCAGCTCCGCCCGCGGCCCCGGAGCCCGTGAGGAAGGAAGCCGCTACCCCGGCGGTTCCCGCGGCCCCGGCGATGGCCGTTGCGCCCAAGGTCCCCGCCGCTCCCCCGACTCAGGCGCAGGCCAAGGCCACCGCGCCCTCCCCCCGGCTTCCGGCGGCGCGCTCCGCGCCCCCGGATTTGGCTCCGCTCTCTCCGGCCCTTGGGTCGGCCGAGCCGGCTCCCCCCGGGCTTTCGGCCCTGTCTCCGGCCCTGGGCGCGACGGAACCGGCTCCGCCTTCCCTTTCAGCCGTTTCCCCGGCCATAGGTTCCGCCGAGCCCGCACCCCCGGGACTTTCTCCCCTGGCCGAGCTTCCCGGAGCAGCCGCGCCAGCCGCAGCGCCGGCTTCCCCCGCCGGCGAAACGGGTAGGGTCGCCGCGCCCGCGGTCCGGCCCCCCGCGGCTTCCGCAACGGCAAGTTCTTCGTCCACCTGATCGTCAACGGCAACGAAGACGAACCGGGCACCTACAAGGACCGTCTGCTGCTGGAGGAAACCCCGCACCAGGTGATCGAGGGTGCACTGGTCGCCGCCCTGGCAGTGGGCGCCAACCGCG
>JAKAGN010000246.1 GCA_021815525.1 Deltaproteobacteria bacterium | reverse complement strand
CACCTACGACCGCCTCATCCCGCTTCTGCCGCAGACCACCCGCAAGGTGGCCCTGGCCCTCGAGGCCCAGGTGGTGAGCCAGGTGCCCATGGAGGCCCACGACCGCTTCATAGACATCATCATCACGGAAAACCGGGTTATTTATAAAATTTAGCCCTTAGCAGCCCCTTGAAAAAGGGTCTCTATGAAGCCTGCCGAAAAACGATGAGATACAAGGAACGCGAAAAGCCAATGAGCAAACGTATTGTATATACGTGGCGGAATTGGCTTTGAAGCGTGACGCCGTAGATCGCGTTTTTCGACAGGCTGTTAGATAAAACCTCCCGGCATCCCGGGAAGGCCGGGAGGATTCCTTGTTTCCCAGCGTTCTCATCGTAGACGACGAAGCCCCCATACTCCGCACCCTCGCCGGAATTCTCTCCGACGAGGGCTTCGACGTGGTCACCGCCCAGACCGGTTACGAGGCGGTCAAGCTGATCGCCCAGTCCTCCCCCGACATCGTGCTCCTGGACATCTGGATGCCGGGCATGGACGGCATCGAAACCTTGAAGGAGATCCGGAAGGAGCACCCCTACCTTCCTGTCGTCCTCATAACCGGGCACGGCTCGGTGGAGGCGGCGGTCCAGGCCGTCAAGCTGGGCGCCTACGACTTCATAGAAAAGCCGCTTTCCATCGACAAGGTCACGGTTACCATAAATAACGCCTTAAACTTCCGGCGCCTGGAGGAGGAGTACCGCTACCTCCGCAAGAAAACCCTCGAAAAGCACTCCATAGCCGGACAAAGCCCCATAGTGGGGGAGCTTCTGCACCAGATCCACATCGCGGCCCCCACCGACGCCTGGGTCCTCATCACCGGCGAGAACGGCACGGGCAAGGAACTCGTGGCCCGCACCGTGCACCAGCTCTCGAACCGCAGCGAATATCCGCTCGTCACGGTGAACTGCGCCACCATGTCGGAGGACTGGCTCGCCGGGGACATCTTCGGCTACGAGAAGGGCCACGGCGCGGGCGGACGCCGCCGCCGGGGCAAGTTCGAGATGGCGGATAAGGGCACCCTCTTCTTCGACGACGTGGGGGAGATGGACAAGGAAACCCAGGGCAAGATACTGAAGGCCCTCGAAGGCGGCTCCTTCTCCCGGGTGGGCGGCGGCCGGGCGCTCAAGTCCGACGTGCGGGTCATAGCCGCCACCAGCAAGAACCTCGAGGAGGAGATCGAAAAAGGCAATTTCCGGGAGGACCTCTACTTCAGGCTGAACGTCATCCCCATCCGCGTGCCGCCCCTGCGGGAACGCGCGGCCGACATTCCGCTCCTCTTCTCCGCCTTCTTGGCCGAGTTCGCGGCGGAAAACGGCGCCGCCCCCAAGACCTTCTCGGAGGAGGTGGCGGCCATGCTCAGCGCCTACCCCTGGCCCGGAAACGTGCGGGAGCTGAAGAACCTGGCCGAGCGCCTCGTCATAACCGTGGAGGACGACGCCATCTCGCCGGACCACATCCCTCCCCCCGTGAACGGCTCCCGCGCCACCCTCTCCGCCGAGGAGATCATGCGCATCGAGCCCTTGAAGGAGGCCCGCCGGGCCTTCGAGACCGCCTACATCAAAAACGCCCTCGACCGCCACGGCCAGGACGTGGCGGACACCGCCCGGGCCCTGGGCCTCGAGCCCCGAAGCCTCGAAAAGAAGCTCAGGGGGCTGGACTAAGGCAAAGGCTGCCGCAGGCTTCCGGGGAGACTACGTCCCCCCGGACCCCCGATAATGGCTTCGCCTTGCTGCGCAAGGCTCCGCAGTTTTTATGAGGGCTTCGCATCCCGCCGGTCAACGGTTGATGCGCGGAACAGGGGCCGAGCGGCAGCACGAGATGACGTTCCTGGGACTGAGGGCATCTTGCCCGCATTAGTGGCTAAAACCGGGCGGGACGCACGCGCTCCCAGGTTGAAAGCTACCCCTTATCCTTGACGCTTACAGGCGTTGACCGGACAAATGCGAAGCCCTGGTATTTCCGCGCGGCGTGTTGCTTCGCAACACGCCGCGCCATATCGGGGGTCCGGGGGCGGTTTGCGCCCCCGGCCGCCGGAGGCAATTCTTTTATGCGAATCATCGCCGGAAAATTTCGCGGACGCCGCCTGGCGGCGGTGGGCGGCGCGCCTGTGCGGCCCACCGCGGACCGCACCCGGGAGGCGCTGTTCTCCATCCTGGGGGGCCTGGTGGAGGACGCCGCGGTGCTGGATATTTTCGCCGGCACCGGGGCTCTAGGGCTGGAGGCGCTTTCGCGCGGCGCGGCGCGGGCGGTGTTCGTGGACTTAAGCCGCGAAAGCATCGCCGTGATCCGGAAGAATATCGCGCTCCTGGGCGTAACGGAGCGGACCCAAGTGCTGGTGCGTGACGTCCTGCGGCCAGGGGCCTTTCTTTCGGGGCTTTCCGGGCCCTTCGACCTGGTGTTCGCCGATCCCCCCTACCGCGCGGACGCCCTTGCCCGCACCCTCGAAAACCTCGCGTCCTCGGGCGTTCTCGCGCCCGGAGCCACCGTCGTGGTGGAGCACGCCCTTTCGCCCCCCCTGCCCTCCCCGCCCCCGCTTCTGGCGCTTTCCGAAACCCGCCGTTACGGGAAAACCCTTGTTTCGTTTTTTTCCCATGTGATATGAGGCGGGTATGGCGGCTCCCATGATTGGGCCGCTAAACCTCGGACGGAAGATCGCCTCATGGAACGAATCGCCATCTACCCCGGCTCCTTCGACCCCGTCACCAACGGTCACCTGGACATCATAAAACGCGGCGTCAAGCTCTTCGACACGATAATCGTGGCCATTCTGATCAATCCGCGCAAGACCGGATTGTTTACGGTGGAAGAACGACTTGACATGTTGAACGAAACCTTGAAGGATATACCCCACGTTCGGGCGGAGTCGTTCGAGGGGCTCCTCGTGGATTTCGCGGCCCAAAAGAGCGCCACCGCCATACTACGGGGGCTTAGGGCCGTGTCCGACTTCGAGTACGAATTCCAGATGGCCCTCATGAACCGGAAGTTGAACCGCGAGATACAGAGCGTGTACCTCATGACGGGCCTCCGGTGGATATTCACGT
The DNA here is from genome assembly GCA_021815525.1 of Deltaproteobacteria bacterium. Taxonomy (GTDB): domain Bacteria; phylum Desulfobacterota; class Desulfobacteria; order Desulfobacterales; family Desulfatibacillaceae; genus JACRLG01. The sequence goes on along the minus strand of JAKAGN010000246.1, from coordinate 1,896 downwards.
CGTCCTCCATCATAAAAGAGGCGGCCCTTTTCGGCGGGGACATCAACGGCATGGTGCCGCCGTGCGTGAAAAAACGCCTCGAGGAAAAGCTCGGCAAAAAACTGGGATAGACATCATGGACCTTTGGCAGCTCAAGATCTTCTGCAAGGTGGTGGAGCTTCAAAGCTTCTCCCGGGCCGCTGAGGCCGTTCATCTCTCCCAGCCCACGGTCTCAAGCCACGTCAAGGATCTGGAGGACCACTTCGGCTGCCGCCTCATAGACCGCATGGGGAAGGTCGCCACGCCAACCAGGGGCGGCGAGATTCTCTGCGTCTACGCGAAGCGCCTTCTGGAGCTTGCCGAGGAAACCGAGGCCGCCATCTCCTCCTTCCTGGGAAAGCCCACGGGAAACCTTCTCATCGGCGGCTCCACCATCCCCGGGGCCTACATCCTGCCCCACGTCATGGGGGCCTTCCGCCGCCTCTACCCCGACGTATCCCTCTCCCTTTTCATCGCCGACACCCAGGAGGTGACGGAAAAGGTCCTGGCGGGCGACCTCGAGGCCGGCGTCGTTGGGGCGCTGCCGGCGGACAAGCGCCTTTCGGCCGAGCCCGTTGGGGAGGACGAGATCCGCCTCGTGACCCCGGCCGGCCACCCCCTGGCCGACAAGGGCTACGTGAAGCTTTCCGATCTCTTCAGGGAGCCGCTCCTCATCCGCGAGCCGGGCTCCGGCACCCGCCGCTTCCTGGAAAACGCCCTGGCCCAAAAGGGAATCGAGCTTTCAAGCTTCCGCGCCGTGGCCCAGCTTGGCTCCACCGAGGCCGTGCGGGAGGCCGTCAAGGCGGGCCTCGGGGTCTCCTTCCTCTCCACCCTCGCGGTTGCCGGGGAGATCGCTTCAGGCGCCGTCTCGGCCCTCACCGTGCCGGACCTCTCCCTCACCCGCACCTTCTACCTCATCCGCGACGGCCGCCGCACCCCCTCGCCCCTGTGCCAGGCCTTCCTGGACTTCATGCTGACCCGCTCCCGAAAAAAGGCGTGACAGCCTGTCGAAAAACGCGATCTGCGGCGTTGCTGCGAAAAACCAATCTCGGTCACGTACGAACAGTAGCTTCCGCCTTCGCCAAGGCTGCGGCGGACAAGCCCTCATTGGTTTTGCGTGCGCCTTGCATCTCATCGTTTCTCGCCAAGCTTCGTATCCAGCCTTTTTCAACGAGATGATAAGCCTCCTTGGGATGAACTCGATCATAACATTATGAAAGTACTAAAAATAATTGGCATAATATGTTGTCTTCTTTTAGCCCTTGACCTGCTTCTGGGGCCTGGATGGAATCCGGTAGCAAGTAATATTGCTGATGCTTACTATACGCAACTTCGATGTGGCGAGCCGTCATTATTAACGTCAGCTTTGGTATTGGGATTCGAGTTTACAGGCTATGGCACTCTCTATAGCATGGAGTGCCCGAACAGCCGAGCTGACGCCGACCTTAAAAACGCCTTCAGTGCGGCCCAGGCGTTCTTCACCGAACATCCGGGGGGAACAGCGGACCTGAAAAAATTGTATGATTACGGCTTTGTGCCTTCATCCCACGTCACCACCATCATCAGGAACGGGCGGCAAGCCAGCTTGCAGATCGAAAGTTTCCACCGGGCGGGAACGAAAGTATATAGGGTGGACGCGCCCGGAAGCATTACCAGCGGCCCGCTCTGGGTGAAATGATCACCTCTTGGGCGGCTTGATGCTTGCTTTTAAATCTGTCAATAATTTAAAATTTATGATCTTGGTTTACCGGTTCATCAATTATAACACCCTTTAATCTAAAGTTTTTTGGGGGGAAGGGGGAGGGGGCGCGGGGGAGGGGTCAGGGAGACCGTTTTTTCAAAAAGGGGCCCCTTCCCCCTCCCCCGCGAATCCTTTCC
>JAKAGN010000245.1 GCA_021815525.1 Deltaproteobacteria bacterium | reverse complement strand
AGCTGCGGGACGGGCTCCTCCATCTCCTTGCACCTTGCCCTCCTTTCCGCCCCGGCATTGTTCCGATGTTACCGTTCCATTGAAGATGCGCTCATGACGGTCCGTCGCGTGAAAGGTTTCCCATGCCTTTGGCGAACGAAAACGGGGCCGTGCGGAAATTGCGCGCGGGCTCCTTCCTCCTCCTGGCCGCCCTGCCAGCCGCCATACTGGTGGTCTGGACCGGGTTCCGTCTTTACGAGGCCCAGAGGGAGAGCGAGGAGCGGGCCGCCCGGGACGAGGTCCTCACCATAGCGAGCCTCAAGGCCGCCGAGGTGAGCCGCTGGCGCTCCGACATCCTGGCCGACGCATCCCTTCTTTCCACCAACCCCCACCTGGGCCGGCTCGCCGAACAGTACGGAGCGGAAGCGGATCCCGCAAAGGCCCGGGCCATCCTGGAAAGCATCGTGGTCATTCTTTCCGCCGTGGCCCACGGAGACGTCGTTTTTACGGACCGGGGCGGCCGGCCGGTCACAAGCCGCGGGAACGCCGACGACGAGATATGCAAGTTCTCCCGTGCCGCCATGCTTGAGGCCGCCCGCTTCCGGCGCCCGCGGCTGACGGATCTCCACAGGCCCGAGCCGGGGGCAAAAATCCACCTGGTGGCCGTGGCCCCACTTTTCGGCGGAGAGAACTCCACAGGGCCGTTATCCGGCTTCGTCCTTTTCCAGGTGAACCCCGAAAGCGCCCTTTACCCCATGCTGAGCCGCTGGCCGCTTCCCAGCGGCTCCGGCGACATTCTCCTGGTGCGGCGCGAGGGCGCCGGCATAATGTGCCTGAGCGAGCCCCGCGGGGCCACGGGCGTGGCCTTGAACCTTGCGATTTCCCTGGCCCATGCGAATCTCCCGGCCGTCATGGCGGCCCGGGGGCGGATCGGGGCGGTGGAGGGACGTGATTGGCGAGGCGTCCCGGTATTCGCTGGGCTCGTGCCGGTGCCGGATTCCGGCTGGTTCGTGGTTGCCAAGAAGGACAAGTCGGAGGCCCATGCCTCCCTCGCCGCCTCCGCGCGCCTGATTCCCGGCTTCGTGGCGGGGCTTCTCCTGGCGCTGGCGGCCGCGGCCGGAATGGCCGGGCAGAGGGAGCGGAAGCGCCGCTACCGGGACCTCTACCTGGCCCAGCTGGACAGGCAGAGGGCCGAGGAGGCGCTGGCGGCCAGCGAGGAGAAATTCCTCCTCATGGCCGAGAGAATATCGGACGTTCTCTTCAGGCTCGATTCCGGCGGCGTCATCACGTACGTGTCACCGGCCGTGAGGGACATGTTCGGCTTTGAGCCGGAGGACGTGGTGGGGCGCCACTACACCGGCTTCGTGGGGGAAAAGACCAGGGAAACGGCCGACGCCGCCTTTTTCGAGATGATCCGCGCGGGCCGAGCGAACACCGTTCTCGTCCTTTCCATGAAACGGAAGGACGGCGCCGAGTTTTTCGCGGAGTTCAATGCGCGGCGCTACGAGTCGGAAGCGGGCCCGGGGGCTCTCGGCGTCATCCGGGACGTTTCCGAAAGGATCCAGACCCTAGACGCCCTTTCCAAGAGGACCGCCGAGCTGGAGGCCATCCTCGACTCCATGTCCGAGGCCGTGATCTTTTCGGACGCGGAACGCCGCATAGTCATGGTGAACCGGGCCTTCACCAGGATGTGGGGTTACGAGCCCGCGGAGGTGAAGGGCCTTTGCACAAAGCAGCTCTATGCCGATCCCGAAGATTACGGGAACATGGGCCGCGCGCGCTACAACCCCGAGGCCGGAAGCTCCGACCAGGTGGCCGAGCTTTTGTTCCGGAGGAAGGACGGCGGTGTTTTTCCCACCGAGACCCTGGGCGGGCCGGTCCGGGACGCGCAGGGGAATCTTCTGGGCTACGTGGGGATACACCGGGACATAAGCGAACGGAAAAAGACCCGGGCCGCTCTCCGGGAAAGCGAGGAGCGCTTCCGGCGGCTTGCCGAATCGGCTCCCGTGGGCATTTACGAGATGAACGCGGCCGGCGATTTCGTTTACGTAAACAAGACCTGGTGCGAAATGGCGGGCATGACGCCCGAGGAAACCAGGGGCAGGGGCTGGCTTTCGGCCTACCATCCCGAGGACCGCGAGGCCATCGCCGCCCGGCTGGAGCGGCTCCTCACGGATCCCTCCCCGGCGGGGGGCAATTACCGCTTCCGCACCTCCGACGGCCGGGTGAGGAGGGTTGAAACCTTCTGCGTTGCACTCCTCAACGAAAAGGGGGAGGTAACGGGGCGCATCGGCACCACCATCGACGTCACCGCGCGCAAGCAGGCCGAGGAGGAGCGCCTGGAGCTGGAGCGGCGGCTCCTCCAGGGCCAGAAGATGGAGAGCCTTGGGGTCCTTGCCGGGGGCATCGCCCATGATTTCAACAATCTTCTCATGGCCATTCTGGGAAACCTGGATCTTGCCCTCTACGATCTTCCCGCCAACTCCGGGGCCCGTTTCTCCATAGAGGAATCCTCCAAGGCGGCCAACCGGGCGGCGGATCTCACCCGGCAGATGCTGGCCTACTCGGGCAAGGGGCGTTTCCTGGTCAGGTCCGTAAGCTTGAGCGAGATCGTGGAGGAGCAGTCCCCCCTTCTCCGGGCGGCGGTCCCCCGAACCTGCTCCCTCCACTTCCGCCTGTACCCGGGCCTGGCGGCGGTGGAGGCCGACGCGGCCCAGGTCCAGCAGGTGGTGATGAATCTCGTCGTGAACTCCGGCGAGGCCGTGGGCGAGGCGCCCGGGAGCATCACCATCGCCACCGGAATCATGCACGCGGACGCCGCGTACCTCGCCAAGAGCCGCCTGGCCGAAAAGCCGGAGCCCGGGCGCTTCGTCTGGCTGGAGGTGACGGACAACGGCTGCGGAATGGACGAGGAAACCCTGGAAAAGCTCTTCGACCCATTTTTCACCACCAAGTTCATGGGCCGCGGGCTCGGCATGTCGGCCGTCATGGGGATCGCACGGGGGCACGGGGGCGCCATACTGGTGGAAAGCGAAAAGGGGCGCGGCGCCACCGTCCGGGTGCTCTTTCCGGCCGGCGGCGAGGCCGCAATCGAAGCTCCCGGACCCTTCGCGGCCCCCCCGCCCAACGGGCGCGCCGCGGGCCTTTACGCCCGCACGGTTCTTTTGGCCGAGGACGAGGAGATGGTGCGCAGCATCGTGAAGGTGATGCTGGAGCGCCTGGGCCTTTCGGTCATCATGGCCAGGGACGGGGTGGAGGCGGTCGAGATTTTCCGGCGGCGCTGCGACGAGATACACCTCGTCATCCTGGACCTTTCCATGCCCCGCATGGACGGCGCGGCCGCCTTTTCCGAGATGCGGAGCATAAGGCCGACGGTTCCCGTCATCCTTTCCAGCGGATACGGCGAGGAGGAGGCCGCGGCCAGGGTGAAGGAAGCTGGACTGGCCGGCTTCATCCGCAAGCCCTACGAGATGAAGGCCTTGAAGTCCGCCGTTTACCGCGCCCTCGACGAGTCCGTCGAGGATGCCCCCGCGCCTCCGGAAACAGCCCCCCCCGAATAAATGGTTTACCGTTTTGCCTAAATCCGATATTTTCCCGATCAAAAAGCAAGGGGTCCTGCCCAAGCGCCCCGGCGCGCCCTTGCGGGCTCCGGATCATGCGGAAGCGGCCCCCCTAATTTTGATGGGTTTTAAGTTCAAGGTGACTCGAAAGGAAACCCGATGCAAGATCTCAAGAAAATGTACCGCGCAATAGCCGGCGATCATTTCCCTTCCCGCATGGAAATCTCCTTCGTGGATGAATCGGGCCGGCAGACACTCTTCTACGAGAAGGCCGGCTGGGACATCGAAGGCGAGGTGAAGGGCCTGCGCTACGGCGAAAACCCCGGCCAGGAGGCCGCCCTCTACCGGCTCGTGAACGGCAACCTGGTCCTGGGCGGGGCCCGCTGCATAGCCCCCGGCCGCTTCCTCGCATCGGACGTCGCCCTCCTCCAGTCCGGCAAGCACCCCGGAAAGACCAACATCACCGACGCCGACAACGCCTTGAACATCCTGCGCTACTTCGAAGACCGCCCCACTGCGGTCATCGTGAAGCACAACAACCCCTGCGGCGTGGCCCGGGCCGAAACCCTTGCCGAGGCCTTCAACCGCGCCAACATGGCCGACCGCGTGGCGGCCTTCGGCGGCTGCATAGCCTTGAACCGCCCTGTGGACAAGATAACCGCCGAAACCGTGGCGGCCCAGTACGCCGAGGTGGTGGTGGCCCCGGACTTCGAGGAGGGCGTCATGGACGTCTTCTCCAGGAAGAAGAACCTTCGTGTGATGGCGGTCCCCAACATGGCGCGCCTGGCCCAATACGTGGGGCAAAGGGTGGTGGATTTCAAAAGCCTCATGGACGGCGGCTTGATCGTCCAGTGGTCCTTCACGCCCCAAAGCCTTGCGAAGGAGGACCTCCTCCCCGCCTGTGCCACCCACGAGGGAAAAACCTACACCGTAAAGCGCGAACCCACCGCCGCCCAGTACGAGGACATGCTCTTCGGCTGGCTCGTGGAAAGCGGCGTGACCTCCAACTCCGTCATATACGTCAAGGACAACTGCACAGTGGGGATCGGAACCGGCGAGCAGGACCGCGTGGGCGTGGCCGAGATAGCCCGCGACAAGGCCTACCGGAAGCTTTGCGACCGTTACTCCTGGGAGGCCTGGAAAATCCCCTACAACGACCTAACCGACCCCGGCAGGCGCGCCGAGATCCAAGCCCGCGTGGCGGCCGAGAAGGGCGGACTCATCGGCTCCACCATGGTCTCCGACGCCTTCTTCCCCTTCCCGGACGGCGTCAACGTGGGCCTAACAGAGGGCGTCGCGGCCGTCATCCAGCCCGGCGGCTCCTTAAACGACCACCTCGTGATCGACGCGGTGAACGCGGCCGGCGCCGCCATGAAGTTCACCGGCCAGCGCTCCTTCAAGCACTGAGAGGCGGCGAAGGGGAGAAGGGATCGCGGGGGGAGGGG
>JAKAGN010000244.1 GCA_021815525.1 Deltaproteobacteria bacterium | reverse complement strand
CGAGTTTTGCGCGAGCCCCTACTTGAAGAGCTTTTCGATGAGCTGGCTCTTCATGAGGTCGCCCTCGATGATGAGCTTCTTGGAGGTATAGGCCTTCATGGGATTCAACTGCCCGGTGAAAAGGGCGATGGCGTCGTCCACCGCAAGCTTCAAGGTGGTGGTGGGCTTCTCGTGTTTGCCCTTGGTCACCGTGCAGGCCCCGTCCGCTATGGCCACGATCCAGTCGCCGCCGCCAGCGCCCGAGATTATGTACTGGAAGACCACGTTGACGCCCGCGGCCTTGTCCGCCTGGAAATGCGAGGGCATCTCGGCGAAGACGGCGTCCACCGTAACGCCGGAGCCTCCGGCCGGGGCCGCGGCAGCCGCGGCCGCAGGAGCCGCCGCGCTCTTCTTGGGCCGCGGGGTCACAAGCTCCATGAGGGCGCTTGTCGCGTCGGCGATCTCCTTGCCGCCCTCGATGGAGTTGATGTCCTCCCACTTGTCGGCGATGTCCTCCACCGTGGGCGGATGAGCCACGTCACCGATCTGGACGCTTCCTCCGGTAAGCATGGCGGCGCGGTTGTAGTAGCCCATGCCGGCGTTGTAGATGAAGCCCGACTCCTTGCACACGTGGCTCGCAAGGTAAAGCACGATGGGGGAAACGAACTCGGGCTTCATGCGGGCGAAGATGTCGGGCGGCATGATGTCTTCGGTCAGGCGCGAGGCCGCCAGGGGCGCCACGGTGTTCACCTTTATGTTGTACTTGCCGCCTTCGAGCTTCAAGGTATTCATGAGGCCTACGAGCGCCATCTTGGCCGCCGAGTAGTTGGTCTGGCCGAAGTTGCCGTAGAGGCCCGCGGCGGAGGTGGTCATGATGATGCGGCCGTAGCCCTTCTCCTTCATGACTGCAAAGGCGGGCTTGGTCACGTTGTACGCGCCGTTTAGGTGCACCGCCAGCACCGCGCCCCAGTTCTCGGGCTCCATCTTGAGGAAGCTCTTGTCCCGGAGGATTCCGGCGTTGTTGACCACTATATCCACCGTGCCGAAGGTGTCGAGGGCGCATTTCACTATGCTCTCGCCGCCTGCGGCGGTGGCCACGTTGTCGTAATTGGCCACGGCCTCGCCTCCGGCCGCCTTGATCTCGTCCACCACGGCCTGGGCCGGGGTGGCGGAGCCGCCGCCCGAGCCGTCCCGCGCGCCTCCAAGGTCGTTAACCACCACCTTGGCGCCGCGCTTGGCGAGCTCCAGGGCGTAGACCTTCCCCAGGCCGCCGCCGGCGCCCGTCACGATGGCCACCTTGCCGTCGAAGCGAACCTTGGCAAGCTCGGCGAGGTAGGCGGGCATGGCGTCGCGGTCCGGAGTGGCCTTCCAGAAGTAGTTGGTGAAGCCGCGTCCCTTGTCCACGAAGCGGCGGCGGAACACCATCTTCATGGGAAGTCCCACCCTAAGCTCATCCTGGTCGCAGTCGGTGAAGTCGGACATGTAGCGGCCGCCGCCTTCGAACTGGATCATGCCGTACTTGTTGGGCGGGTCCACCGAGACCGAGAGCATGTCGCCGGTGAAGGTCTTGATCCTGGCCGGAAGGTCCGCGAACTCATACTCGTCCTGGCTGCGGGAAGCGCCGCAGGCCGGGTTCACGCAGATGTCCATCTTGGGGAACTGGGCCGTGCCGCACTTCTTGCACTTGCCGCCCACGAGGCCTAAGATCATCTTCCGCTTGCGCCAAAGGGAGGTCATGGCGGTCTGGGTGGGGGCCTCGGCCCGGATCCCCATCTCGTTTTCCACAAGGTTGCGCCACACCAGGAACTTGGCGTAGTTGTCCACCACCTTCTTGTGGGCTCTGCACTTGGCCACGCCCTGGCGGGGCGCGAGCTTCGCTATGTTCTCGGTGACCTTGAACGCGAGCGCGTCCGCGCCCTGGCCGAAGCCCGCCATCACGATGATGTCGCCGGGCTTGGCGGTTTCGAGAGCCGAGACCAGCATGACCAGGCAGTGGGCCACGCCGGTCTCGCCGCAGACCTCGTGCATGTTGTCCACCACCTTCTTCTCGGCCCCAAGGGCCTTGGCTATGCCCTTGTGCTCGGCCTTGAAGAAGCAGGGGAACGCCAGCTTCGCCACCTGGTCCATGGTGATGCCAAGCTTGGCGAGAAGACCCTTTATGGCCTCGGGGTAGATCTTCGAGTAGCCCTCGTCACGCGCCCAACGCTCCTCCCACACGTAGTCCCACTTGTTGGACCCGCCGCGGTAGTGGTCCACGAAGTCGTAGGACACGCTATAAGAGCCCAAAAACTCCGCGATGACGTTTTCGCTTCCCACGCAGACGCTTGCCGCGCCGTCGCCGTACCACATCTCGTAGAAGTACGCCCCCTTGGTCTCGCGCCGGTCGGCGGCGGTGACCAGGACGTTCTTGCGCTCGCCGGATTTGACGGCGTTAAGCCCCGCGATCAGGGCCGAGGAGCCGGCCTTGATGGAGCCCGTGAAGTCGCTCGTGGTGAGGCCCGCCTGGAGGTTCAAGGCCGTGGCCAGGATGCCCGCGTTCTGGCGGTCGGCGAAGGGGAAGGTGGTGGAGGCGAAGTAGCTGCCGTCCACCTTGCCCTTGTCGATGCCCTTCAAGCAGTCCTTGCCGGCCGCGACGGCCATGGTGAGGGAGTCCTCGTCCCAGTAGCACATGCTGCGCTCGCCCTGGGCCACCATCATGATGGCCGGCGCGAACCAGCCCATGGCCTGGAAGATCGCCTGACGATCCAGCCGAAGCCTCGGGATATAAGCTCCGTAAGCAGTGATTCCTACCATAACGCTTTCTCCTTTTAGCCGGAATGCGGTTTCCTGTGAGAACGCCCCGGCTCGAAGTGAAGGGTGAGTATGCCTTTCGCAAGTTCTTGCGTTATCGGTCAGTTACGGGCCTATTCTTTGAAGAGCTTTTCGATCAGCTGCGACTTCATCACGTCGCCCTCGATCTTGAGCTTTCCGGACGTGTAGGCCTTCATGGGGGTTATGGTCTTCGTCATCATAGCCATGAAATCGGCGTCCGCCATGATGATGGTGGTGGTGGGCTTCTCGTGCTTGCCGGTTGCGACCGTGCAGGTCCCGTCCGCTATCACGGCGTACCACTCGCCGCCGCCGGGGCCCGAGATGTTGTACTGGAAGACCACGTTGACGCCCGCCGCGGCCGAGGCCACGAACTTAGACGGCATCATGTCGAAGGCCTCCTTGACGGACGCCGGGGCCGCGCCCTTGGCCGCAGCAGCAGCCGCGGGGGCGGCGGCAGGGGCCGCCTTGGGCTTGGTGAAGGCCATGAGGACGTCGCCCACCTGGTCGTTCAGCTGATAGTACTCCGCCGCTCCGGCCATGTTGGAGACGGCCGCCATGTTCTTCTGCACGTCCTCCAGCGTAACGGCCTCGTCCTTCACCAGCACCGCTCCGGGGCCGGTCATCATGGCCACGCGGTTGAAGAAGCCCATGCCGGCGTTGTAGATGCGGCCCGATACGTCGCATTTGTCGGAGCAAAGGAAGAGCACCAGGGGCGCCACGAACTCGGGCTTGGATTTCTCGAAGACCTCGGGCGGGAAAACGTCCTCGGTGAGGCGCGAGGCCGCCAGCGGGGCCACGGTGTTGATCTTCACGTTGTACTTGCCGCCTTCGAGCTTCAAGGTGTTCATGAAGCCGATAAGGCCCATCTTGGCGGCCGCGTAGTTGGCCTGGCCGAAGTTGCCGTAAACGCCCGCCGCGGAGGTGGTCATGACGATGCGGCCGAAGCCCTTCTCCTTCATTATGGGGAAGGCGGCCTTGGTGACGTTGTACGCGCCGTTCAAGTGCACGTCCAAAACCGCCTGCCAGTTCTCGGGCTCCATTTTAAGGAAGCTCTTGTCGCGGAGGATTCCGGCGTTGTTGATCAAAATATCCACGGTGCCGAAGGCGTCCACGGCGGTCTTCACGATGTTGGCCCCGCCCTCGGGGGTGGCCACGTTGTCGTAGTTGGGAACGGCCTGGCCGCCCGCGGCCTTGATCTCGTCCACCACCTTCTGGGCCGCGGTCTGGCTTCCGCCCACGCCGTCGCGGCTTCCGCCCAGATCGTTCACCACCACCTTGGCGCCGCGCCGGGCCAGCTCCAGGGCGTAGGCCTTGCCCAGGCCGCCGCCGGCGCCGGTGATGATGGCCACCTTGCCGTCGTAGCGGATCTCGTCCTTTTGGAGCGCGCCCCACTCGAAGATGCCGCCGTCGATGCAAACCTCGCCCGTCTTGGTGTTCACCACGCGCCAGTAGGCCGTATCGTCCGCGGCCTTCCAAATCTGGGTCTTGATGGGGTCTCCGGGGTAGAGGGGCTTACTGAAGCGGCACTTCAAGCGCCGCACCGTCTCGGGCTTGCCGGGGCAGAGCTTGGCGATCAGGGACCGGCAGGCGAAGCCTAAGGTGCACAGGCCGTGCATGATGGGCTTCTCGAAGCCGCTCATCTTGGCGAACTCGGGGTCCACGTGCACCATGAAAACGTCGCCGGAGAGCCGGTAAACCAAGGGCTGGCTCTCGGAGGGGGCGGCCGTGACCTCGAAGTCCGGGGCGCGCTCGGGGATGGGGGCCTTGTCCTCAGGGGGGGCCTGGCCGCCGAAGCCGCCGTCCAGTCGCCCGAAAAGCGTCATCACGTTGGTGAAGAGCTTCTTTCCGTCCGCGTCGCGGGTGATACCCTCGCCCACGATAAGCGCACCCTTCTTCCCCTTGGCGGCCAGGTCGTAGTAGGCCTTCACCGCGCCCTCGGTCACGAACTTGCCGTCCTTGGGGATGGGGTTGTGGAAGATAAGCTCCTGCTCGCCGTGCACGAGCCCCGCAAGGTTCACGTTGCTCTCGGCGCCGATGTGGCTCAAAAAGTCGAAAATGGCCGCAATGGAGAACGTGGGAATGACCTTCAGATCCTTTTCGTAGACGTAGTCCAGCTCGTCGAAGCCGGCACCGACGCCCAGGGCGTACAGGACCACGTCCTTCCACGTGTACTCCTTGGTGATGGGGCCGATTTTCTTGCCCACCGCGTTCTGATT
>JAKAGN010000243.1 GCA_021815525.1 Deltaproteobacteria bacterium | reverse complement strand
CCTTTATCGCTTTATTAATGATTTTACGGAATTGCCATGAGCGCTGGGCCCTTTCCCACCTCCCCCCCACTGAAAACGGGCCGGACCCTCGTCGTGATCCCCGCCTATGACGAGGAGGGCCGCGTGGGCCGCGTTGTGCGCCGGGTGAGGGAGGCCGCGCCCTGCGTGGAAATTCTCGTGGTGGACGACGGAAGCGGCGACGGCACGGCCCGCGAGGCCCGCGAGGCCGGGGCCCGGGTGGTCTCCCATCCCTTCAACATGGGCTACGGCGAGACGGTGAAGACCGGCCTCAGCCTGGCCGCGGCCGGGGACTTCGACATCGTCGTCCACATGGACGGCGACGGCCAGCACGATCCGGCGTCCATGCCCGGTCTCCTCGCGGCCGTACGGGACGGCGGAGCGGACATCGCCATAGGAAGCCGCTTCACGGGCGGCGGCGCTTACCGGGCCCCGCTTCTCCGCAGGCTCGGGATACTCATCTTCAGCCGCATCGTGTCCCTGGCGGTGGGAAGCGCCTTCACCGACCCCACCTCCGGCTTCGCGGCCCTTGGCCGCGCGGCCGTGCTGCGCCTGGGCGCAAGCCCCCTCTACCCCGCGGACTTTCCGGACGCCGACCTCATCATCATGGCCCACCGGGCCGGCATGAGGGTGGTGGAGGTTCCGGTCCTCATGCACGAAAGCCCGCCCGGGAAACGCTCCATGCACGCGGGGTCCGCCTCCCTCTACTACGTCTTCAAGATGTTCCTCGCCATTTTCCTGGCGCTTCTGCGGAAAAATCCATTCTGAAGTTTTTTTTCTACCATTTAGCGGCAAATCCTATTAAAAATACCGCCCTGAAAGCGGCCCGGGCGAGCGGCCCGGATCGCGCAAGGATGATAAAGGAGATAAACGTGAAACTTCAGGATCTTATGCCCATCGAAGACTGGGCCGCGCTGGAAGCCGAGCTTACCGAAAAATTCGGCCTCCAGGCCACCGCCTACAACGCCGACGGATTGAGCTTTTCCGGAAAACCCCGCTTCGTGAACGACCTGTGCCGCGCCATAAAGGCCAACAAGACCTCGCTTTCCTCCATCTGCGCGCCGGGTAACCAGAACTTCATGGCCCAGGCCAAATCCACCGGAAAGACCGTCATCGCCGAGTGCGACGCCGGCTTCGTGAAGGTGGCGGTGCCGGTGTTCGTGGCGGGCGAGTTCCTGGGCACGGTGGGCGGCTGCGGCCGGCTTCCCGTGGGCGGCGAGGTGGAGACCTTCCTCGTAACCAAGACCGCCGGCCTATCCGACGACGAAATCGCGGGGCTTTCCAGAGGCATCCGCGAAATTTCCGATGACGAGGCGCGGAACATGGCCGCCTACATCGAGGAGCGCCTGGCCCTCATTGTGGCCCGCGCCCAAAAATCCCCCGGGAATTAGCCGCCATGCGCACCTGGCAGGAATTCGCCGCCCAATGGCATGAAGACATCCTGTCGGTCCGGCCCGTTTTCGAGGCCCTGGCCCGGGACCTCGCCGCCCGTCCCGACGTGACGCTGGCCCTCGTGGAACGCCCGGGCGTGAGCTTCTCCCTCCGCGCCACCCGCGCCGGACAATCGCTACGCCCCCTCTTCGCCCTGGTGGACGTGGTGGACGAGGACCCGGCCCGGCGCTGGCTCTCGGTCTGCTTCTACGCCGACTGCGTAACAGACCCCAATGAAATGGGCGAACTCATCCCCCTGGGCCTTTTGGGCGAGGACGGCCACTGCTTCAACCTGGAGGGCCCCGACGACGCCATACTCGCCGCCGCCCTTGAAGCAGTGTCCGAGGCCTACGACAAAGCCTCCTGAGGCTGTCGGAAAACGCGAACTGCGGCGTTGCGCATCGCCTCCCGGCTCGGTCACGTACAACAGTACGCTCCCTTCGCCGCTCGCTCGCGCGCCTTGCATTTCATCGTTTTCCACCAGCCTCGGTGCCGGTCAGAGCCTGGCAACGCTCCGCGCCTGCAATATCGGGGGGCCGGTGGGGTTTCAGGCCCCCGAAAGCCTGCGGCAGCTTTTGCTTTTTACAATTGTCTCCAAATTGCCTGGGCGTGGGAACGGACGTGGGGGGCCAGGAAGGCGGGGTCCGGGGAGCGCGGGTCGCAGGCGGCGAGAAGCTCGGCGGCGGCCTCGGCCAAGGCCTCGGGACCGGCGTCCTTGAGATGGCGGCGCAGGCCGTCCGAAAATCCGGCGTGCTGGCCCGTCATTTTTCCCCGGTCCGAAAGACCCGCGAAAAAGCCGGAGAGGATTGAGGGGACAAGGGCTTCCGGCGCGAGAAGAAGCTCGCCAGTGCCGTTGTCGCGGTCGAGGCGCATCCGAAGGGTGGTGTCGGCGAAAAAGTAGAGGCCCGCGGTCAGGGGGCCGGGAAGGCCGCTTTCCGGGCCGCCGAAGATGGAGCCGTAGCCGCGCGCGGTTACGAGGCGCACGGAAAATTCACCGCTTGGCTCGCGGCGCACGGCGAAATCCCCGGCCGCGTGGTGCCAGGGGTAAATCTGGGCCGTGCTCACAGGGTCGTAATGGCGCGAGAGGATGCGGGCGGCGGCTTCGAGAACGCGCCCTAAGTCCGCGTCCGGAAGGATGTAGGGCCCGGAAGCCGTGTCCCAGACGCGGCAGCGGATTCCGTTGCTTTCGGGAAGCCGGGTCAGGTGGAACTCGTTGAAGCCTGCGAGCCACTCCGTAAAAAGGACACCCGCCGTAAATCCGCCGCTTTCGGCCGTGGTGAAGCCCAAGGCCCTGGGCACTGATTTTCCGGGAAACTCCCCGTAAAGGCGCGCCAGGATCGAGGCCTCCCGGAGGGCCAGGAAGCGGGCGGCATCGGTTAAGGCCACGTTGGCGCACAGGAGGGCGCGGGCGCCTCCGCCTTCGGCCGTAATCCGCGCCGGGTGGTAGAGGGCCCCGTGCTTCTCGGCCGTTACGGCCACGGCTTCGGGCAAGCGGCCGCCGAGAGCGGAAGAAAGGATGACCGCGCCCTCGCCCGAGAGGGCCTCCTCAATCAGGCCGAAATAAGCGCGGAAGTCGAGGCCAGCGGCCGCAGTACCCTGCCGCGACACGGGAACCGGCCGGGCGAACCATTCCTCATCCGCCGGGGCGTCGCCGTTTTCCGTGGCCACCAGGAAGCGGAAAAGGGGCCTCACGATTTGAGTTTCGCGTCGATTTCGGCCGAAAGGCCCTCCGGAACCTCGTAGCCAAGCTCCCGGGCCTTGTCGCGGTGCTCGGCCGCGCGCGCCACGTCGCCCTTCTGGAGGAGCGCCAGGGCGAGGTTGGCGTGGGCCACGGCGAAGCCGGGCTCAAGCGTAAGGGCCTTCTCGCAGGCCGCTATGCTCTCGTCCAAGAGACCCTGCATGAAGTAGGCGGACGCCAGCGACGTGTAGGCCTGGACGAAGTTGGGGTTGAAGGAGATGGCCTTTCTAAGGGCCTGCTCGGCCTCGAAGGCCTCGCCCTTCTGGAGAAGGCAGAAGCCGATGTTGCCCCAGCCCACGGCGAAGCCCGCCTTGGACTTGACGCCCATGCGGTTGTACTCCAGGCAGCCGTCCAGGTCCCCGCGCTGGAGCGCGATGGCCCCAAGCTGCACGTAGGCCTCGGCCAGGCTGGGGGAGCACTCCAGGGCCTCCTGGAGCTGCTCGATGGCCTCGTCGAAGCGCCGCTGGCCGATCAAGCCCACGGCCAGGTTGAAGCGGGAGTGGCCGCAGCCGGGGTTTAAGTTCACCGCGTCCTGCCACTTGGCGATATACTCCTCAACGTTTTTGGGCTTGTCTTCCATCTTGCCGTCCTTGGGGCCTTTGCCCGCCTTGCCGGGCCTTACCCGGTTCGTTTTTGAAATGAAACGCCGCTCCAGCAGCCGAGATCGCGCCGGCCGGCGAGTGAGAGCCCGAATGCCGCGGCGCTTGCCGCGTAGTCGGAGGCCTCGTCCGGATGGAGCCCCGAGGCCGCCAGAAAGCCCCCGCACGGAAGCCTTTCCGCGAAGACCGGGAGCAGGGAAAAGAGCGTGGGCGCGCGCAAATTGGCCAGGATGAGGCCGAATGCGCCCGCTTGCCCACGAAAGTCCGCGCCGCTTACCGCGATGCGGCCGTCCACGCCGTTCAACGCCGCGTTCTCCCGGGCCTCGAAGAGGGCGGAGGGGTCGAGATCGAGCGCAACGGCCGACCTCATCCCCAGCCTTACGGCGGCGATTGCCAGCACGCCGCTTCCGGTTCCAAGGTCCAGGCAGCAGTCGCGCAGGCCTTCCGGCAGGGCCTCCACCGCGTCCTCGATGAGGGCCAGGCAAAGCCGGGTGGTGGGGTGCCGGCCGCTGCCGAAGGAGGCCCCCTCCCGCAGAACCACCGGGAGCGCGCCCTCCGGGAGGCCCGCCGCGTCTTGGCCGGGCCGCAAGAGAAAAAGCCTCCGCCCCACCCCGACCGGGGCCGCGAGGGAGGGGACCAGGAACACCGTGGCGTTTTCGCACGCGTACTCGAAAACGCCGCGCTCCACCAGGCCCTTGAGCGCACGGCGGACCCCGGCCCGGGGAAGCCCCAGCTCCTCCCGGGCCCTCCGGCAAAGCTCCACGGGCGTCAGCCTGCCGCTTGCGTTCACCATGCCGGCCAGGGCTTGCGCCGGATCAGGATTCTTCTCCACCCTTTTCCCGCTCCAAAAGCTTCTGGTACCAGGCGGAGAACTCGAACATGCCCAGGAAGCGCTCCTCGTTGTTCACAAGCCCCAGGGCCAGCTCCAGGACCCCCCGGCTGTAGGCGTGGGAGGGCGCGTCGCCGGGGCGCTGCTGCAAGAACTCCCGCACCAGCTGCTGGGTGGTGCGGTTGGTCTGGTCCTTGCGTATGTCGATTGGATCCTTGGGCGCCAGAAAGGGGTCCCACTTTTCATACCCCTTCTTTTCGATGTGGGCCCGCCGCTTGGGGCTCATCTGCTCGAAAACCGCCCGCTTCTGGCGTTCCTCCTCCTCGGTCAGGGCCATTTTCATCCCATTTCTGTTCAAAGAAAGGATTTGCGGGGGAGGGCGGGAAAACCTTTT
>JAKAGN010000242.1 GCA_021815525.1 Deltaproteobacteria bacterium | reverse complement strand
TCACGTTTTCAGCCGCCCTGGAAAAACACGAAGGCCGCCCGGAGGGGGGGCGGCCTTCCACGAGGAAAAAGGAGGAGTGAGGAGACAGAGGAAGATGAGGAGTTCTTCGTCTGTTGTCTTATTTATGTTGCAAAAGGCTTGCCAAGTTATCGGCGGCGGGTGGAAAAAAGGCAGGGGAAAGCATTTTTTCCGGGCAATCGGCATTTATTCGACGAGAAAGGCCGCGATTTCGACGCGAATGTCGAGGGGGGCTCAAGCCTGGGCGGGAAGGACAGCCTCGTGGCGCGGTTCGCGGCGGCCATAAAATACGAAAGCCGCCCGGAGGGGGGGCGGCCTCGCACGAGGAAAAAGGAGGAGTGAGGAGACAGAGGAAGATGAGGAGTTCTTCGTCTGTTGTCTTATTTATGTTGCAAAAGGCTTGCCAAGGTCTCGGACGGAGCATGAAAAAAACGCGAGCCCGGTCTTTTTCATAATATCTTAATAAATCAAAATGTTATCGAGGTGACGAACGGCATCCGAGCCCCCCCTCCACTCCTTTCCCCCCGGCCGCGCACCAGGCCGGAGGGAGTTCCGTTCATGAAATTGAACCCCGATTTCGGGTTTCTTATCTAACTTACTTCAATTACTTGGAATCCAAAAAATCCCAAAAGTTCAAATTTTTGAACCGCCGGTCGGGGTCCCGGGCGTGGTCATATCCAACTTGCTGTTATTACATGAAAAGAATGATGCAGCCCGGGCCGGGCTTCCGTTCATAATTTTAAACTCCCACGGCCATGCCGCTGTTTTCCCTTGATTTTATTGCAAAAAAAGCGGCCGGGAGAAATCTCCACGGCCGCCGCACGTTTCGGGCTTCGCGCAGCCCCCGGCTCAGAACGTCCAGGACAGGCCGAAATCCACGCTGTCCTCGGTAAGGGTGGAGGAGAGCGTCACGGGCTGGCCCGTCATGTCCACGCCCTTTTCCGTCACGGTTTCCTCGAAGCCGTGGGTGTAGCCCAGGTTCAGCGTGAACTTGTCGGAGAAGGCGTAGCCCACGCCGCAGGTCACGTGCTGCCGCACGATGGCGGGAAAGCCCACGATCCGGAAGGTCTCGTAGTAATAGGTGGGCACCTTCTTGCCTCCCACCAGGGTGGTTTGCCCGAAGACTCCGTTGAAGTTGTCATGCTCGGAGACCGGGTTTTCCGCGTAGTTGTAGCCAACCCTTATGGCCAGGCCCTTGGCCGGCTTCACCTGGATGCCCAGGCCCAGCACGGTCTGGTCGTTCCAGTCGAAGTCCTCGTAGCCCTCGGCGGAGGACCAGTTGATCCATTTCACGTCCGCCTCCACCAGCACCTTGTCGCCGTAGAGGTCCATGGCCGCGCCGAAGCCCACCTGCTGCGGGGCCTGGAGCTTCAAGTCGTCCCACTTGCCGTCGCCGTCGAAATCCGTCACGTCGCTGTGGGTAACGCTCTGGGGGCTGGTGTATGTAAGGCCCAGGGACACGTTGTCGGCGGGCCGCCACAGCGCGCCCATCTGGGCGCCGAAGCCGTAGCCGGAGGCCCCGCCGGAGCCCAGGTCAAGCGTTGCGTAATCCACGTTCAGGGCAAGCCCCAGCGAGAAGTCGTCGGTCACCTGCCAGGCCAGGGCGGGCGCGAACTTCATGATCTGGGCCTCGGTGTAGGCGCCGGCCACAAGAGGCGCGCCGGGCATGAGGGTTGCGGACTCGAGCGGAGTCTTCTTGTAGTTGACGCCCATGCCCGTGACGCCGTAAGCCGCGAGCCCGAAGCGCCACTTGGGGGCGCTCTCCGACAGCCGCGTGGAAATCCCGATGGCGGGAATGGCGTACACGAAGGAGTCGCTGTCGGCCGAAATATCCTGCCCGGGACGCGAAATGTGCGTGGAAACCTTGGGCATGAAAAGGGTGCCGGCGAAGTCCATGCTGGAGGACGGGCAAAAAATCCCGAAGCACATGGCGGCCGGGTTGGCGAAAACGGCGGAAATGGCGTCCTGCGGATCGGCGATGCCCACCCCGCCCATAGAACGCGCGATGGGGCCGATGGCTATGAGGTTGTCACCGTTGGTGGCCAAGGCCGGCGATACCCATACGAGCGCCGCCAGAAGAACGGCCGGCGCCAACAAAACCTTCTTTCTCATTATCCCCTCCTCGTTGTTGTTGTGCTGCTGCGTCGCGGCGTCCGCCGGACGCGGGTAGTCATGGCATGGGGAAGGCTCCGCTGCATACGTGTCCAGCCCCCCCCCCTTCAATATCGGCCGCCGGGCTTGCATCAATCCGTCCCGGCGCAAAAGCGCCGCCGCCTCCACGGTATGACGCCGCCGGAAAGGGTCTCCACCCCATTCCCCATTTGACCGGAATGTCACCGCCTTCGCCGGGCGCGGAGCCTACTCCAGGGCGTCGGCCACCATTGAGCTTAGAAACCGCACGTCCACGCCCATCTGGTAGTGGTCGTTCAAGTTGGAAAGCTGGGTGTGGCAGTTCTCGCAGGCGGTGGCGAGAATTTTGGCCCCGGTCTTCTTCACCTGGTCGGCCTTGACGGAAGCCGACTTCATGCGGAAATCCAGCGTGTCCTCCCCCATGGCCACCAGGCCCCCGCCGCCTCCGCAGCACCAGTTCATGACCGGGTCCGGGGACATCTCGGCGAAGTCGTCGGTTAGCGCGCGCAGGATGAAGCGCGGCTCGTCCATGACTCCGCCGTTGCGGGCCAGCTGGCAGGGGTCATGGTAGGTGACGGTCCCTTCAAGGGTGTTCTTCCTGAGCTTTATCCGCCCCTCGCGGATGTAGCGGGCGTGGACCTCGGTTATGGAGGAGACCTTGAAGGGCTCGTTCTTGGCCATGGACTTCATGACCCGGAAGGCCGTGCCGCACTCGCAGATGACGACCTCCTTGACGCCGAGACGCCTGGCCTCGTTAACGATGCGGTCCAGTATCTGCCGGGTCTTCACGGGGTCCCCCACGAAGGCGCCGAAGTTCACGGCCTCGAAGAAGGAAAGGGTCCAGTTCTCCTTGGCGGCGTTGAAAACCACCGCGGCCGGCACGATGGAGTGCGCGCCCGCGAGGGCCACGTAGAGCAGGTCCGCGCCCTTCTGGTCAACGGGGATGGGCGTTTGGCCGGCTTCCACGCGCCAGCGCTCCACCACCTCGTTTTCGAGGGTCTTGATGCTTTCCAGGAAGCCTTCCCTGAAAATCTCCAGGCTTTCGCCCTTGGCCACGGAGGTGTCGGCGAGAAGCGAGAGTATCTCGGGCTCGGCGTGGGCGCCGATCAGAAGGAGCTTTGCTATGGACATGATGAGCTGCGTGTCGATGCCGAAGGGGCAGAAGACCATGCAGCGCCGGCAGCCGGTGCAGGAGTAGGCGGCCTCGTAAAGCTCGGAAAGTGCAAGCTCCGAAAGCTCCTTGGATTCGCCCAGGCTTTTCCAGAAGCGTCCCTTCTTGGTGAAGTAGCGCTTGTATATGCGCCGCACGATCTCGGCCCGGTAGGCCGCGATGTACTTAGCCTGCGGCATGGACGCGTAAACGTGGCAGGCGGAAACGCAAACGCCGCACCGGGAGCAGGTTTCGAGGTAGAGCTTGGCCGCGCGCTTCAGCTTGCTCTCGAAAAGCCTCAACAGTTCGTCGCGGGTGGTGTCGTCCATGTGCTCATCCCCTCCTGAGCTTGTTCACCGGCAGCGCCAGGAACGCGTGCATGATCTTGGAAAACGGCAGAACCATCAAAAAAAGGTTGGCGAAAAAGACGTGCAGAACCAGCATGAAGCGGTGCCCCGCGCTGGTCACCTCGTAGGGAAGGGCCGGGTGAAAAGTCACGAGGCTTGTCAGGTACTGGCGGTACTGGTCCACGCCCATCTCCCCGTAGCCGTACCAGTTCCGCGCCCAGTCCATCTCGGCCCCGAAGATGACGGTGAGGAAAAGGAGGATGAGAAGGTAGTAATCCTCCGGCACGGAAAGGTCCCGCACGGGCGATGAAAAACGGCGGAAGAGGAAAAAGAGCAGCGATACGGCGAGAATCAGGCCCACGAAGCCCTTCCCCAGAAATATCTGGTGGGGGAAGGCCTTCTCCCAGGGCATCTGGGCCACAAGCTCCAGGTGGCCTATGAGGAGCAGAAGAAGGCACGCGTGGAAGGCCATGAGAAAAACCCACAGGACCGGGGCGTGCCTCCGCACCTGGGGCATGAGGAAGCTGTCGTAGAGGGCCCGCAGGTAAGGCGCGCCTGAGGCGGGATAAATGGGCGTCTGAAGCTCCCTGGGGGTCCGCAGGATGGCGACGAGCCTTGCGGAGACCCCCAGCACGAGAACCGCGAAGGCCGCGTAGACCATCGGGACCAGGATGATGTAGGAAATTTTGTCCACTCCTCCCTCCTTGTGGATGGGGAGGCGGGCGAGCCGCCTCCCTCAAGGGCCTACTTCACGCGCCGGATGAAGAACCGGGTGATCTTGCCTTCCTGCTCGGTCTTCATGATCTCGTTGCCGCTCGTCTTGGCCCAGGCCGGGAAGTCGGCCAAGGCGCCGGGGTCGGAGGTGACGGCCTCCACCACCTGGCCCACGGCCACCTCCTTGATGCCCTTCGATATCTTCACAACCGGCATGGGGCAGGGAAGCCCTTTGAGATCCATCACCTTGTCGGCCTTGATGTCGTCGCTCATGATCGTTCTCCTTGTCTTGTCGCGTTTGTGCATCAGCTTAGGGGTGTTTATAAGAACAGTTGGATCCTGCTGTTCGACGCCTCCTCCAGAAAAGTGGCCACGCCGCAGGCCGTCATGCCGGGGTAGTCTATCATCTCGGACATGGAAAAGCCCATGAGGCTCATGGACATCTCGCAAAGGTATATCTTGACTCCCATCTCGGCGGCCACCTCTATGAGCTGCGGAAGGGAGGCCACGTTCTTCTTCTTCATGAGGCTCTTCATCATTGCGGTGCCCATGCCGCCCATGTTCATCTTGGAGAGCTTCAACTGCTCCGTGCCGGTGGGGAGCATGGCGCCGAACATCTTTCCCATCATGTCCTTCTGGCCCGGGGTTTTCTTG
>JAKAGN010000241.1 GCA_021815525.1 Deltaproteobacteria bacterium | reverse complement strand
GTGTAACTCGCGGCGGTTCCGGTGATCGGCCGCATCGAAAACGGCGAGTTCCTCTTGGACGTGCGCACGATTGCCGACAGCGAGATGCTTGACGTCACAAGCGCGCTCCAGGGCGCTCTTCAAGTATCACCGGAGGCCTCTCGATGACCCAGAAGGACCCCAGGATTTTTTCCGAGCGGCGCGAATCCAAGGACTTCCTCATCTCGGATTCGGGCGACTGGCCCAAGGAGCCCCTGGTTTCGGCGGAGGAGTTCGACCGGCGGGGCCGCTTTCCGGAGATTTTGGGGAGCGATGTTTTCGCGGCCGAGGCCCTTTCGCGCCTTGCGTCGCACGAGCGCTTCGCAGTTCTGGGCGTGCGGCCGGACGGGGCCGGTGCGGAGGGCCCGGCGGAGGCGCTCCTCGAGCTTGCCGGAAGCCTGGGCGGCTTCGTGGGCGCGCCGGAGCGCTCGACCCTGGCCCTGGTGCTCCCCGGGGGCGACGGGGAGGCCGCGGCCCGAGCAGCCGGGGAGCTTTCGGACATGCTGGCCAGGGCCGGGGCCCCGCCGGTCTTCCTGGGCGCGGCCTTATATCCCCAGGGCGATTTCTCGCGGGAAGAGGCCCTCGAAAACGCGGCCAAGGCCCTGGACCACGCCCTTTTCTCCGGCCCCGGAGTCCTCGCGGTGCTCAACGCCGCAAGCCTCAACGTGGCGGCGGACAGGCTCTACCAGAGGGGGGACGTGGAGGGCGCGGCCCGCGAGCTTTCGCGCGCCCTTGTCCTGGACCCGGAAAACGTCAATGTCCTAAACAGCCTGGGGGTTTGCCACGCGGTCTCGGGCCGCGGCGCGGAGGCCATAGCCTGCTTCGAGCGGGCCGCGGCGCTCGCGCCCGGCGAGGTCATGCCCCTCTACAACATCGGCCTCATCCATCTCACGGAAAAGCGGCCCGACGCGGCCCTCGATTTCTTCCGCAAGGCGCTTTCCGTGGAGCCCCTGGTCTTCGAGGCCCTGTTCCAGGCCGGCCGGGCCTGCCAGGAGGCGGGGCGGCCCCTGGAGGCGGCGGCATATCTCGAAAAGGCGTCGAAACTCCGGCCGGACTCCTGGGCGGCCCTGCGGCACCTGGGGCGGGCGCTCGCCGACTGCGGGCGCACCAGGGAGGCCGCCAAGGCCTACGAAAAGGCCCTGCGGCTTTCATCGGAGGACGCCTTGACCCTCTCGGATCTCTCCGAGCTTTACACGGCCCTTTCCGTAAACGCCGACATCGCACTTTCCTTCGCCCTCCAGAGCGTGGAGTTGGAAGGGCAAAACGGCCTCTTCCACTTCCGCCTTGCGCGGCTCCTGGAAAAGCGGGGCCGCCGCGACGAGGCCCTGGCCCACTACGAGGAGGCCATGAACCAGGGCTTTCCCGTGGCCGAGCACGTGGCGCGGCTTAAGGAAAGCTCCGCCCCGCCGGAGCAGGAGCTTGCCAAGGGCGCGGGCAGGCCTTGACCGCTTGGATAACCTTCGCCCCATGCGGGCGCTAATCGAAAGAGCACATGGAAGACATAGTCCGGGAAATCGCGGCCACCAGCGTGCGGGTGACGGAGGCCTTTCTCACCCAGAACGCGGCGCTGGCCGTTTCGGCGGCTACGGCAATGGCCGAGGCCTTCTCGTCGGGCCACAAGATCGTCATCTTCGGAAACGGGGGATCCGCGGCCGACGCCCAGCACCTGGCTGCGGAGTTCGTCAACCGCTTCCGGCTGGAGCGCCGGGCCCTGTGCGCCATGGCCCTCACCACCGACACATCCATCTTAACGGCCATCGGAAACGACTACAGCTTCGAGGACGTCTTCGCCCGGCAGATACAGGCCGTGGGACGGGAGGGGGACCTGGCCTGGGGCATCTCCACCAGCGGCCGGTCCCGGAACGTGATACTGGGGATGGAGGCCGCAAGGAGCGCTGGCCTTAGAACCCTCGGCTTTTCGGGCGCGGGCGGAGGCGAGCTGGCCGAGCTTTCGGACCTCGCCTTCGTGGTCCAGAGCCGCCAGACGCCCCGCATCCAGGAGGCCCACATGGCGATGGGGCACGTCCTGTGCGATCTCGCGGAACGCATCCTCTTTCCCCTGAAGGCCGCCGAAGCGTGAAGGGAGGCGCCGGGAAACGGAAGCCATGAGCGGAAAATTCTCGCCACTCGACCCAAAAGCCCTGCGGCAGGTGGGCCTTCACCAACGCAGGAGCCTCGTTTCGCGGGAGGACTTCGGCCGGGCCTGGACCCCCGGCGGAAGCCTCACGGACTTTTTGGGGAGCCTCCCCAAGATCCTTGCCGGGCGTGACCTCAGAGACGCCGCCCTTGCCCTGGCCAATGCCCGGCGCGCCGGGAAAACCGTGACCTGGGCCACGGGCGCGCACCTTGTGAAGACGGGCCTCGCGCCGGTCCTCGCAAGCCTGATGGAGGCCGGGGTCATAAGCCTCCTGGCGGTCAACGGCGCGGTCCTCATCCACGACGTGGAGATTGCCCTGTGCGGCCGCACCTCCGAGGACGTGGCCGCGGGGCTTGCCGACGGCTCTTATGGAGTCACCCGCGAGACCGCGGAGTTCCTCTCCGGGGCCGCCCGCCGCGCCGCGCGCGGGAACCTGGGCCTGGGGGAGGCCGTGGGCCGTGAGATACAGGCGGCCGCCCCGCCCTTCGCGGGGGAAAGCCTCCTGGCCGCCGCCTTCCGCCTGGGAGTGCCCGTGACAGTCCACGTGGCGCTCGGCACCGACGTGTGGCACATCGCGCCGGGCTTCGACGCGGCGGCCGCGGCCGGGGCCTCCCACCGGGACTTCCTCCTCTTCGCCGGGGCCGTGGCCACGCTTTCGGGCGGGGTCCACGTGAACTCGGGATCCGCCGTGATCCTTCCCGAGGTCTTTTTGAAGGCCCTGACCCTGGCCCGGAACCTTGGGCGCGCGGTGGCGGGCTTCACGGCGGTGAACCTCGATTTTTCCCACCAGTACCGGCCGGCCCAAAACGTCACGGGCCGCCCGGTCTCGGAGGGCGGCCGGGGCATCAGCCTCGTTGGAAGCCACGAGATATTGATACCGCTCCTGGCCGCCGCGGTTTTGGAGGAATTGCGCGCAAACCCCTGACTGGAACGGGGCCGGAAGCACCGGCGCCCGCCCGGAGACACGCTCATGGCCTGCCGTTTTCACCCGGACCGAGAGGAAAGGGTCCGCTGCAGCAAGATGGAGATAGGTTACTGCGAGGAGTGCCTGGATAACTGCGAGGCCTGCACCGACCCATGCGGCTACTGCAAGTTCAGAAGCTCGTGCATCATCTGGGAGAACTGCCGGAAAAGCGAGAAACGCCGCCGCCTGGACGAGGCCGCCAAGGGCCAGGCCTAAGCCTGACGGAAAACCATTTCGCGGCAGCCTGGAAAAAACGCGATCCGCTGCGTTGCGCTTCAAAGCCAAGTTCGGTCACGTGCGAAAAGCACGCTCTCTCGTTGGCTTTTTGCGCCTTGCGGCTCATCGTTTTTTCCAGGCTGCGGATACAGCCTTTTTCAACAGGCTCGTGGGGGACACATCATGGACCCGACGCAGAAGGCCGACCCGTTCTTCAAGATGAAGCTGGCGCTCGTCAAGACCATCCTGGCCGAGCCCAACCCCACCCTCGATTTCCTGGAGCAGACCTTCGTGGAGGAGTTCGGCTCGCCGCCCGCGGCGGACCTCGTGGCCCTCTTCCAAAACGAGCTGAGGAAGCGCCCCGCCACGCCCGGGGCCGCGAAAAGAATCAGGATTCACGTGAACCTGATCCGCGACATCGCGCGCCAGAAGGCGGCTGAGCGCCTCCAGAAGGACTTCGAGGCCATGGGCGGGACCTTCCTCCGCGTGGCCATAGACGCCGACCTCCTCCAGACCATCCAGCGCCTCGCAAGCGTCTACGGCGCCCGCGACCACCAGGAGGTCATAGTGCTGGCCCTCAAGATGCTGGAGCAGAAGGCCAAGCGCATGGCCCCGGAGGTGTTCAGGTATTGAGCCGGAGAGGAAAGGCCCTCAGCCCAGGTCCTCCCCCGCGGCCCGCAAATCCTCCAGAAGCTCGCCGGCCTCCTCGTAAAAAACCGTGGCTCCCGCCGAAAAGCGCATAAGGACCCGGTTCAGGCTCTCCGGGATGTAGGAAAAGAGCTTCCCCAAGTTCATCACCCTGTGCGGGAAAAAGAGCGAGAAGTCCTCCGCCGCAAGATCCAGGGCCGCCATCCGCTCCGGCGGAAGGCCGCGGGCGAGGTCCTTCAGGTTGAAAAAGCCCTTGCCCACCATGAACAAAAGCACGTTCCCCAGCCCGAAGAGGTCCATTCCGAAGGGGTTTTCGCTCCACTCGTAGGCGTAGTCGAAGTCGATCCAGCGGAAGACGCCCCTTTCCCGGTCCAGGATCAAGTGGTCGTTCCGTATGTCCCCGTGGATCTCGCCCATCCTGTGGAGCCGCGCCACCGCCTCCACCGCCGCGAGCACCAGCGGAAAAATCTCCCGGAACGCGGTGCGGAAGTAGGTCTCGTGGTCCATCCCAAGATCGTTCAGATGCGCGTAGAAGGACTTTCCCAGGATGCGCGAAAGCACCCGGACCTGGTTTCCGGCGGCGTCCGAAAGGGTCTCGCCCTGCATGAAGCTCTCGTCGCCCTTGACCCGCGACAGTATCCGCGCCTCCTTGCCGGGGCTCCGGTGGCACCTGATGGAAAGCTCCCCCAGCTTCAGGATGAAGGACTCGAAGAAGGCGAGCTTTAAGATGCGGCGCTCGCCGTCCGCCAGGTCCAGCACCTTTTTCACCCAGAACTTGGGCTGCTCGTCCAGCCCGAAGCGGCCCTCCGACTCCTCGCCGGTCACCAGGAACAGGCGGTCCCCAAGGTCTATGACGTCGCCGGGCCCGATGTCCATGAACTGCGTGGTGTCGGTCACCACCCGCGGCGCGCCCCTCAGGAGCGAGGGGGCGTAGCGCGCGACGAGCCCCCTGATCTCGGCCTCGGTCATCATGGTCACCCTGTCCGGGAAAGGCTTTGCGGGGGGAGGGGAAACCCTTTTCGCGGAAAAGGGTT
>JAKAGN010000240.1 GCA_021815525.1 Deltaproteobacteria bacterium | reverse complement strand
CGGGGGCGCAAACCGCCCCCGGACCCCCGATATGCGCGGGGCGCGTTTGCTTCGCAAACGCGCCCCGCGGCTTTTCCAGGGCTTCGCATCCTTCCGCCCGACAATCGTAAGGAGGGAAAGAGGGCCGTGGTGGAGACGGCCGTGGTTGCAGGATTAAAATGCATGAATTACAGGTAGTTGAGGTCGGAGCGTTCAAAAAATGAACGCTTCCATCAGGTGATGGAAGAATCGAGGCGCAAGCGTTCAAAAAATGAACGCACTTAAGGTATCATCCTTAAATTTTTACGGATATTATGGATTATTTCCAAAAAGGCGTGTGGGACCGAGCTTGCGGATTCGCCGGGCACCCCGGCTGATTTACACGGAGTCCTTTTTACACCCTTCCGGGTTTCGGATGGAAGGATGCGGAGCCCTCCAAATACTCGCGGAGCGTGCGAAGCACGCGGAGCCATTATCGGGGGGCCGGGGGGACGTAGTCTCCCCGGCCGCCGGAGGCATTTTTTTTCTATTGGCTGAAACGCTTGCGGATTTCCTCCATTCTTTTCCGGTTCACTCCGAAGTCCGAGTAGCCGTGCCGGGCGGCGGAGCGCACCTGGATCACGCCGGCGGCCGGGTCGGCCAGAAACTCCACGTCGTCGGTGAATCCGAAGACGCGGGAGGAGAAGGTGGCGTGGAGGTAGCCGGGCTTGCGTTCCGCCACCTTGCCCTTCATGGCGATGGCGATGTCGGCGAGGCGCGAAAGGGCCGCCTCGGGGTCGCCGGTGAAGGCTATGGGGGCTATGCGGTGGCGGTCGTCCGTTGCCCCGCTTGAAACGCAGTTGGGGGATTTCGGGCAGGCGGCCAGACGCCCGTCCGCCACTCCGCCGGGGCCGCCCGATGCGCAGGCGCATAGAAACATGCCCGCCACCGGGATGAGAAGCAGGAAACGGTTCATGGAGCCTCCTCTATTTGGGGGGGAATGCGCGAACCACCTGAAATATGCATATGAATTCATTATACCACAATGATCCCGGGGAGGGAAGCGTTCCCGGCCCGGGAAGATTTTTTCATTCATACTTTTTTAATTTGCAATTATTTAGTTTTACTAAATAATTGTCATCTATACTGAACAAAAACATCTTGACATCAGTTTGACCACCCTTTAGCATCCCCCCGACGCGCAAACGCGGTTTCCACCACGGCGAAGCCAGTCCGCTTTCCTTCCTGCCGGAAGACGCGGACTTTTTTTGCGTCCGCGAATCGGACCAACTTAATTTCATAACAATTTTTTTAGGAGGACTCATGAGCCTTTCCGTGGCAAACTCCAGCGAAACCTTGGGAACCAAGAACCGCTCCCGCGACGTGGTGCCCCAGTCGGGCCTGTGCAGCCGCTGCATGGACGGCTGCAAGGGCAACTGCGACATGTTCAAGGCCACCTTCCGCAGCCGCGAGCTTCTTTATCCCGGCCCCTTCGGCGAGATAACCGCCGGAAACGACAAGGACTACCCGGTAGACTACACCCATCTGAACATCGCGGGCTACGCCCTGGGCGCGGAAGGCGCCTACCCCGACCCGGACAGCGCGACCTTTCCGGCCGTCTCCACGGAGTGCGCCTTCGGCGTCAAGGACAAGGTCAAGATGAAGGTGCCCATGTTCACCGGCGCTCTTGGCTCCACCGAGATCGCCCGCAAGAACTGGGAGCACTTCGCCATCGGCGCGGCCATCTCCGGCATCACCCTGGTCTGCGGCGAGAACGTGTGCGGCATCGATCCCAAGCTTGAGTTCGACAAGAACGGCAAGGTGAAAAACTCGCCGGACATGAAACGCCGGGTTGAGGAGTATCGCCGTTTTCACCAGGGCTACGGCGACATCCTGGTTCAGATGAACGTGGAGGACACCCGCCTGGGCGTGGCCGAGTACGTCATCGACAAGCTGGGTGTGGAAACCATCGAGCTCAAGTGGGGCCAGGGCGCCAAGTGCATCGGCGGCGAGATCAAGGTGGGCCAGCTGGAGCGCGCCTTGGAGCTTAAAAAACGCGGCTACATCGTGACCCCCGACCCCACCCTTCCCGCCAACCAGGCGGCATTCAAGGCCGGGGCCATCAAGGAGTTCGAGCGCCACAGCCGCCTTGGCTTCGTGGACCAGGCCGGCTTCATGGCCGAGGTCCAGCGCCTGCGCTCGCTCGGGGCCAAGCGCGTCACCCTGAAGACCGGCGCTTATCCCATGCGGGAGCTTGCAATGGCCATCCGCTGGTCCTCCGACGCCCGCCTCGATCTTCTCACCATCGACGGCGCTTCCGGCGGCACGGGCATGAGCCCCTGGCGCATGATGCAGGAGTGGGGCGTGCCTTCCCTCTATCTCCATTCGATGGCCTACGAGCTTTGCGCGCGCCTGGCCGCGGCCGGCCGCTGGGTGCCGGACATAGCCTTTGCGGGCGGCTTCTCCTCCGAGGACCACATCTTCAAGGCCCTGGCCCTTGGCGCTCCCTACTGCAAGGCCGTGTGCATGGGCCGGGCGCTGATGATCCCCGGCATGGTGGGCAAAAACATCGGCCTGTGGTTGAAGGGCGAGGACGGCGGGCTTCCCCCCACCGTCAACAAGTTCGGAACCACCAAGGAAGAAATCTTCGTCTGCTACGAAGACCTGAAGGAAAAGTTCGGCAAGGACGTGGAGAAGTTCCCCTTAGGCGCGGTGGGCATCTACTCGGCCTCCGAAAAGCTCCGCGTGGGGCTCCAGCAGCTCATGGCGGGCGCGCGCAAGTGGCGTCCCGAGCTCATCACCCGCCGCGACGTCTTCGCCCTCACCCCCGAAGCCGCCAAGGTGACGGGCCTTGACTACGTGATGGACGCGTATAGGGAAGAGGCGCTGGCCATCATCGACGCCAAGTAGCAGGGCTTCGCAGGAATCGCCGGATACGGCGTAAAACATCGCGGGGCGGGGCGTCATGTACTAACGTACTGACTTCCCGCCCCGCTTCGTCTTCCTTGTCTGCGGCGGTCCTGCAAAGCCCCCGGGTTGGGTGCGGGGCCGATAATGAGGCTGCGGCCTTTTCAAGACAGGCGTTATCTCCGCGCCAGCCGCCTTATGATTTCCGAATGCATGGGGTAAATCTCCGCAAGAAGCCTACCGTCGGCCAGCTCGAAATCGGCGAAGTCGAAGCCCGGGGCCACGGTGCAGCCCACCAGGGAGTAATCGCCTTCGGTGACCTCCGCTCCGAACCAGGAGCCGGCCGGCACCACAATCTGAAAGCTGTCCCCCGATTCCGGGTCCGGCCCCAGCTTCAGCGCCCGATATGAGCCGTCCTGCGATATGACATGGACTAGGACCGGGGTGCCCGCGTAGAAGTGCCAGATTTCATCGGATTTTATCCTGTGCAGGGCCGAGATGTCGCCCTTTTCCAGCAGAAAATAAATGGCCGTGGAAAAGGCGCGGCTCCCGCCGAACCTTTCCGGCAGCGCCGGGCCGGGCGCAAGCTCCGCCGCGCGGTAGGTCTCCCGGAACCACCCCCCTTCGGGATGGCGGAGAAGATTCAGTCTTGCGATCAAGTCCCGCGCGGTCTGCATGAGCCCCATCCTCCCCGGAATGCATCAAAGCTTTGGTGCTTAGCCAGTTTATTCATCAAAAACATATAGTTATAAAATGCTGCTCAGTTAAGAAGCCGCCCCATCAGCTCAAGGGGATGGCAGACCCCCGTTTCCCCGGACTTTCCCAGGGCGTACACCCCCTCGGTGAACTGGAGGAGGCAGCCGGTGCAGCCCGTTACGACGAGATCGGGCCGCTCCGCCAGCACCTTTTGGCCGTAGGGCGCGAAAATTTCCATGGATAGCTCGTGGTGCTTGGCGTTGAAGCTTCCCCCGTGCCCGCAGCAGGAGGCGGCGACGCCGGGCTCCACCAGGCGCACGGACGGGGCCGCGGCCGCCAGCAATCGCAGGGGGCCCTCGTCCGCGCCCGAGCCGAAGCGCAGGTGGCAGGGCGCGTGGTAGTAAACGTTCACCGGCGGCTTCCTGGCGGCGGAAAGAAGCGCCGGAAGCCGGGTCTCCGCCAGGAGCCACGAGGCTGCGTCCCTGTGCAGGCGGGCCAGCGCAAGCGCCTTGGGATACAGCGGGTCGCCTTCGCCCAGCAAGCCGGGCCAGGAAAGCACCTGATGCCCACAGGATGCGCACACGGTGACCAAGGCCGCCAGGGGCGCATCCGCAAAGGCCGCCACGTTCCGGCGGGCGAGGTTCCGCGCCGCCTCGAAGTCCCCGGCGGCCAGCGCCGGAAGCCCGCAGCAGCCCTGGTCCCTTGGCGCGAAAATGCTTGCCCCGCATTTTCCTGCAAGGTTTTGAAGCGCCGACGCCGCGCCGGTGAATATGTGGTTCGCCCCGCAGCCCACGAAAAAGCCCACCCGCCGGGCGTCCCCTGGGGAGGGGGCCGCGGCCGAGTCCAGGAAGGAGCGGGCCGCGATGGCCGGGATCACCGGCCGTCCGGCGAAAAAGGAGGCTGGAAACCGGAGCAAAAGCCCCGAGGTCTCTGGTATCTCGCCGGACAAAAGCGCCGCCAGGAGCCGCCCGCCGCGCCTCATAAGGTCGCCCGCCCGGTCGTTGCGGGTAAGCGCCGCAAGCTCCAGCCGCGCCTTCACGGAGGCCGTCACGCCGTGCTCCCGGGCCGTCCGCCTGGCCGCCAGGAACTCCTCCGTGGCCGGGACCCTCGCCGCGCACACCGACTGGCACGCGCCGCACAAAAGGCAGCGGAAGAGGGCCTCGCGGGTCCGCTCGGGCTCGGCTCCGGCCCATTTCAGAAGCGCCAGCCGGCCGCGCGCCACGTCCTCCTCCCGCCTTGTCGCGCCGTAAACCGGGCACACGCTCATGCACTGGCCGCAACGCACGCAGCCGGGCGGCCTCACCGCCGCGTCAACACCCTTTTCATCCATCTCGCCCACCCTTTATCAGCCCCCCCCCGGGCCTGTTACCAGCCTGTTGAAAAATTCGAATTCACACAGGCTGATGAAAAACGATGAAATGCAAGGCACGCGAAAAGCCAATGAGGGCGCGTACTTTTCGTACG
>JAKAGN010000239.1 GCA_021815525.1 Deltaproteobacteria bacterium | reverse complement strand
CTTTTACCCATCATGTGGTCCACCTCGGCGGGCGCCGACGTCATGAAGCGCATAGCGGCCCCCATGATCGGAGGGCTCGCCACCTCCTTTTTGCTGGAGCTTCTGGTCTACCCGGCCGTTTTCTCGCTCTGGAAGCGCCGCGGGCTCCGCCGTAAGAGGGAACCCGGCGACGCCCTTCTTTAAAACCCACAAGAAAAGGAAAGTCACCATGCAGATCGGAATCAAAACCGCGGCTGTCGTCATGGCGGGAATCTTTTTGGCCTCGCTCGCCCCGGCTTTCGCGGCGGAGGACCACCCGGCCCACCATCCGGCGAGCGCCAAGCCTGGCGCGGTGCGCGTGCCCGTGACCCCGGCCAAGGAGCCGGGCAAGGTGCTGGGCGAGCACAAGGTGAAAACCTACTCCCTGCGCTACGTTCTTTTGAACCGGGTGGAGCGCGACGCCGCCATGAAGGGCATGGAGGGCATGGAGATGGCCGGCATGTCAAAGAGCCCCGACGTGACGGGGCACCTAATCGTCTTCATCAAGGACGCTTCAGGAAAGCCCGTTTCGGCCGAGGTGGGCTTCGAGATAACGGGCCCCGACAAGGCCGTGGCCCGCACCCTGACAATGGGCATGAACAACGGCTACGGCGCGGACGTCGTCATGAAGGCCCGCGGTTCATACGCGGTCCGGGTCAAGATCAAGATACCCGGCAAGAGTCCGGTGGTGCTGGAAGACAGCCTGGTGATCGCCAAGTAGGTCAAGGCGCGCAAACGCCTCCGGCGGCCGGGGAGCTTTGCTCCGAAGGCCCGCCGGGGGCGGCTTCCGCCCCAAGAAAAACCTTGACGCCTGGGCCGGCCGGCTGTAATACAAAATAATACGAAAGAAAGGCCGGCCATGACAAAAAAACCCGTTACCCTCACCTTCAAGGTGGACCCGGCCTTGGCCGAAATCCTCCGCCAGGTCCCGAACCGGAGCGAGTTCGTGCGGGCCGCGGTGCTCTCTGCCCTTGAGAGCACCTGCCCGCTATGCAAGGGCACGGGGATCCTGAGCCCCCGCCAGCGGGACCACTGGGCCGAGTTCGCCCGCAACCACGCCATGGCCGAGTGCGGCGACTGCCACGAGTTCCATCTTGTATGCCACGCCGGGGAGGCCCCGGGCTGCGGGCGGGGGCTAGAGGCCGGGCGTCCGGAAGAGGGGGAGCCATGAAAGGCCGTGCAATCCGCGCTTGGCTCGCGGCGTTCATCCTGTGCTCGGGGCTGGCCCTCGCCGCCCCGCGGCCCGCGGCCCGGCCCATAAGGGCCCTTTGCACCACCTATCCGATCTACCTCTTCACCCGCGCCGTGTGCCAGGGCTCCCCGGGCGTCGCGGCGGAGCTTATGCTGCCATCCTCCCTTGGCTGCCCCCACGACTACGTCATGACCCCCGTCGACATGCGCCGCCTCTCGGAGGCCGACCTACTGGTGGAAAACGGCCTCGGCATGGAGGACTTCCTGGAAGCCCCCCTGCGGAAGGCCCGGCCCCGGCTGGGCGTGGTGGATTCATCGGCGGGAATCAGCGGCCTCATACGCATGAGCCCCGAGCCGGGCGCGGCCGGCGGTGATCATCACCACGCGGGCGATTTCAACCCGCACCTTTTCGCCTCGCCCCGGCAGGCGGCCCGGATCGTTGGCGTGCTGGCGGAAAATTTCGCGCGCCTCGACCCGGCCCGGGCGGCCCTCTACCGCAAAAACGCCGCCTTGTTCGCGGCCCGCATGAACCGCCTGGCCGACGAGTTCAAGGCGGCCGCCGCGGCCTTTCCCAACAAGCGGATCGTGACCCAGCACGCGGTGTTCGACTACCTGGCCCGCGACTCGGGCCTTTCCATAGTGGCGGTGGTGGAGGAGGAGCCCGGGCAGGCGCCCTCGGCGGCCGGGATGCTGTCGATAGTCCGCGAGATACGCGAAAAAAAGGCCGCGGCGGTCTTCACCGAGCCCCAGTACCCGGCGGGTGTCGGCAAAACCGTGGCCCGGGAGGCGGGCATCCCCGTGGCGGTCCTGGACCCGGCGGCCAACGGCCCGGCCAACGCGGAGCCCTCCTACTACGAGGCCGCAATGCGGGAAAACCTCGAAACCTTGAAGAAGGTGCTGGGGCGCAGATGAGCGGAAACCCGGAAACCGGCGCCGCCGAGCCCGCGATGGCCTTCGAGGACGTCACCGTGGAGATCGGGGGCGTCCCGATCCTGAACAAGGTGAGCGCCAGGGTGCCCAAGGGGAGCGTGACGGCCTTGATCGGCCCCAACGGCGCCGGCAAGACCATGCTCCTTCTGGCGCTTCTGGGCCAGGTCTCCTACAAGGGGACCATCCGGGTGAACGCCGCGAGGATCGGCTACGTGCCCCAGCGCCTGGACTTCGACCGCGGCCTCCCGGTCACCGCCCTGGAGTTTCTGGCCATGGACCGCCAGCGGCGGCCGCTTTTCTTCGGCATAGGGAGCAGCCACCGCAAGCGGGCCGAAAAGTCCCTGCGCCAGGTGGACGCCTCGCATCTCGCGCCCCGCCGCCTGGGGGCCCTCTCGGGCGGAGAGCTACAGAGGGTGCTCCTGGCCCTGGCCCTCTCCCAGGACCCGGAGATTCTCATCCTGGACGAGCCGGCGGCCGGCGTGGACGTGGCGGGCGAAAGCCTGGTGTGCGAGGTGCTCTCGCGGGTCCGGCGGGACCGCCCCATGACCCAGATAATCGTGACCCACGACATGTCCATGGTGTGGGCCCACGCCACGGACGTCATCTGCCTCAAGGGCTCGGTGCGGGCCGCGGGCCCGCTTTTCATCCTCACCCAGGAGGTCCTGGCCGCCACCTTCGGCGTGCATATGCCCCGCCCCGGCCAGTGCCGGGTGGCCGAGGAGCCTCCCGATGCCTGATCTTTCGCCCCTTTACGCCCTCGTCTCCCACCTTCTTCCATTCTCCTTCATGGAGGCCCGCTTCATGCAGCAGGCCATGCTGGGGCTTCTCCTCTTAGCCCCCATGTGCGCGGCAATGGGCGTCCAGATAGTGAACTTCCGCATGGCCTTTTTCTCCGACGCCGTCTCCCACTCGGCCTTCACCGGCGTGGCCCTGGGCCTCATCCTGGGCGTCTCGGCCCGCTTCACCATGATGGGCTTCGGCGTCCTCGTGGGCGTCTTGATCATCGCCGTGGGACGCCGCTCGCTCCTCTCCCAGGACGCCGTGATCGGCGTCTTCTTCTCCGCAGCCATTGCCTTTGGCCTGGCCATCGTGAGCCGCGACCGCCAGGCCGCCCGGGACGTCTCCCGCTTCCTCTACGGCGACATCCTGACCATCGGCGACGCCGAGATATGGTGCCTTGCGGCGCTGTTCGTCATCCTCATGGCCTTCCAGGTTCTCGCCTACAACCGGATGCTCTACATGGGCATCAACCGCAGCTTAGCCGGCGCGCACCGCGTGCGCGTGCCCCTCTACCAGTACGTCTTCGCGGCCCTGGTATCCATCGTCGTGATGTTCTCGGTATGGGCCGTGGGCGTCTTCCTGGTGACGGCCCTCCTCATAGTCCCCGCCGCCGCCGGCCGCAACCTGGCCCGCTCCGCCGGCGGAATGTTCTGGTGGGCCATCGCCATAGGAGCCGTCTCCGCCGTCTCGGGCGTCATAATCTCCGCCCAGCCCTGGGCCGGAACCGCCACCGGCGCCACCGTGGTCCTTTCCGCCTGCGCCCTGTTCGCGGCAAGCCTCGTTCCGGCATCCCTCCGCAAACGCCACGCGCGGTAAGAAGGCTGTCGGAAAACGCGATCTACTGTGTTGCGCTTCGGCTTGCGGCTTGGTCACGTACAACAGTACGCTCCCTTCGCGCGCGCCTCGCGCGCCTTGTAGCTCATCGTTTTCCATCAGCCTTCATGCCGGTCAAAGCTTGGAAACCCCTTTGCGAGTTTATCATGGCTTCGCATCTTGCAGGCCTTCGATTGTGGCGCGGAGAAAGGGTTTAGCGGCAGGCAGACAGGGGGGCCACTCGTGCACAAGAAGAAATAATGCTGTAATTGCTGAGGATTATGATAGGAGCGTTCAAAAAATGAACGCTTTGCCCCTTCGATTTTCTATTCTTCGCCGGAGCGTTCAATTTTTGAACGTTCAAATTATGAACGCTTCCAACATCCAGAAATTACATCTTTTTATCTAACCATAGAGCATCCGGCCCTTACCGGCTTTGCACGCAGGCCCTTTTTTCCCAACCTTCCAGGCTTCGGGCGCTTGAATGCGAAGCCCTCCAAAAAGGTGCCGGGCCTTGCTGCGCAAGGCCCGGCGGATATCGGGGGTCCGGGGGCGGACCATTTTCATGCTTTGGGCCCCCGGAAGCCTGCGGCATGTCTTTACCCCGCCTTGGGCGCCAGGCCCCGGATGCGGTAGTTGAATTCGTAGGCCAGGCTGCGGCTCCAGGTGGTGTCGTAGATGGTCTTGTAGCGGGTGCCGTCCCTGGGGCCCACGGGGCGTCCGTAGCGGAAGAACCAGTTCACTATGGGGGTTCCGGCGAAGCCCATCCCGAGCCAGTAGGTGCCGGGGGAAAGGATCGGGCCGTCTTTGCCGAAGGAGAAGCCGACCCAGGCGTAGCCGCTCTTGGCGGAAAGCTCGGAGAGGTCCTTCACGTCGCTTGTGCCCACCGGGGCGCCGGGCATTCCCTTGTTGTCCTTGAACACGTCGATCCAAAGCTGGCCCTCGCCGCCGAAGCTGTGGAGGGCCAGGGCTATTTCACTTAGGCGCATGGGCTTTTGGGCCACGAAGGCCTGGGCGTACTGGCGTCCGAGGGTTGTGACGTACTCGGCGGTTTCCACCACGAAGTTGCGGCGCATGGCGAAGCTGCCGTCGCTTTCCTTTTCGGTGGGGCCGCGGGTGGCCAGGAAGTCTATGTTTTCGGGGAACTCCAGGTTGCCGAACTCGTAGGGCGCCTCGTAGACGAGCTTCTTCATCACCTCGGGCGGCGGCACCACGGGCTTGGGCGGGGGAGGGGGGGGCTCCACCCGGGCGAAGACCGCGTCCATGCGGGGTCCCAGGAGGAGCGCCCGGGGGCCGTAGGAGGCCTTCTCGCCCCGGATGGCC
>JAKAGN010000238.1 GCA_021815525.1 Deltaproteobacteria bacterium | reverse complement strand
GCGTGAGAACCGGAAGAGGGGCCGAAGGGCGGGTCATCGCAAGCATGATAGCCCGGGCCATAAGCGTTCAATAATTGAACGACAGCTATCCCAATTTTATGAAGCTTACGCATTGAAAGTGTTTTGGAAAGGGAGGGAATGGGGGGATGGGGAGGGAGAACCTTTTATGAATAAAAGGTTCTCCCTCCCCATCCCCCCGCAAAGCCTTTCTCTTTTAACGATATGAACTTAAAGGAATTTCAGGTAATCCACCGGGACCAGGGCTGCGCCGCGCGCACGGGGGTCCTTTGCACGAATCACGGGGAAATCGAGACACCCGTGTTCATGCCCGTGGGGACCCTGGCCACGGTGAAGGCCCTGGCCCCGGAGGACCTCTCGGGCATGGGCGTAGGCATCATCCTCGCCAACACCTACCATCTCTATCTGCGGCCGGGCACACAGGTCATCGGGAAGTTCTCGGGGCTCCACAGGTTCATGAACTGGAACGGCGCCATACTGACGGACTCGGGCGGCTTCCAGGTCTTTTCGCTGGCGGCCCTGAAAAAGATCAGCGAGGAGGGTGTGGCCTTCCAGTCCCACATCGACGGCTCCCGGCATCTCTTGACGCCCGAGAAGGCCGTGGAAATCCAGGCGGCGCTGAACTCGGACGTGGCCATGTGCCTGGACGAGTGCATCCCCTACCCCGCCGGCCGCGACCGGGCCGAAAACGCGCTCCTCCTCACCACCCGCTGGGCCGCCAGGTGCAAGGAGGAGGCCGGGCGCAGGCTTTCGCCCCAAAACGCCCTCTTCGGCATCGTCCAGGGCGGCATGTACCCGGACCTAAGGCGCGCTTCGGCCGAGGGCCTCGCGGACATCGGCTTCGACGGCTACGCCGTGGGCGGGCTTTCGGTGGGCGAGCCGAAGGAGCTGATGTACGAGATGGCGGCGGCCACCCTTCCCGTTTTGCCCGAGGACCGGCCCCGCTACGCAATGGGGATCGGAAAGCCCGAGGACCTGGTGGAGTTCGTTTTCCGGGGGGCCGACATGTTCGACTGCGTGCTTCCCACGCGGAACGCGAGAAACGGCCAGCTCTTCACCGACTTTGGCGCGGTGAACATCTCAAACGCCGTTCACCGCGACTCCGACAGGCCGGTGGACGAGTCCTGCGAGTGCCCCACCTGCCGCCGTTACTCCAGGGCCTACCTCAGGCACCTCTACACGTCCCGGGAAATCCTCTCCCATCGCTTGAACACTATTCATAATATTCATTATTTCTCGAATCTTATGAAAAGAATACGCCGGGCAATCGCAGAGAACCGCTTTCCGGCCTTCAGGCGGGACTTCCTGGCTGCGCGGCAGGCCGGTATCGGCGAGGAGCAGGGGGAGAATCATGGCTGAGCCCGAAAAAATCCTGGTCACGGGAGGCGCGGGCTACATCGGCTCGGTCCTGGTTCCGCGCCTTTTGGGCGCCGGTTACACGGTGCGGGTCATAGACAGCCTCCTTTTCAACCAGGCCCCGCTCATGGACTGCTGCGCAAACCCGCGCTTCTCCTTCGTGCGCGGCAGCATCTGCGACACGGCCCTTGTGGAGCGCGAGCTGGCCAGCGCCGACGTCATCATGCCGCTGGCCGCCATCGTGGGGGCCCCGGCCTGCGACCGCGACCCGGCCGCCGCCGAGGCGGTGAACGTTTCGGCCCACCGCTTCATGTCGAAAAAAACCTCCCGCTCCCAGCTCGTGATCTTTCCGGTCACCAACTCGGGCTACGGCATAGGCGACGCAAACGCCCCCTGCACCGAGGACTCGCCCTTGCGGCCCCTTTCCTCCTACGGCCGCGCCAAGGTTTTGATGGAGGCGGAGTTTCTGGCCAGGGGAAACGCCGTGACGCTTAGGCTCGCCACGGTCTTCGGGCTTTCCCCGCGGATGCGGATGGACCTTCTGGTGAACGACTTCGTCTACCGTGCGTTCAAGGACCGCGCCATTGTGCTTTTCGAGGAAAATTTCCGGCGCAACTTCCTCCACGTCCGCGACGCGGCCAAGGCCTTCCTCTTCGCCATCGCCCGAGCGGACTCCATGCGGGGCGAGCCCTACAACGTGGGGCTTTCCGAGGCGAACCTCACCAAGCGCGAGCTTTGCGAGCGGATCCGCCGCCAGGCGCCCGACTTCGCCATACTCTCCGCGCCCGTGGGCGAGGACCCCGACAAGCGCGACTACACGGTTTCGAACGCCAAGATCGAGGCCTTGGGCTTCCGCCCGGAGGTGTCCCTGGACGAGGGCATCCGCGAGCTTCTCATGGGCTACAGAATACTCTCTCCCCAACGCTACACGAACATTTGAGGAAAAGCCCCGTGGATTCGTCGGCCCAGACCGCCCTGATCCTGGCCGGAGGGCTCGGAACGCGCCTTGCGCCGGTCCTGCCGCCGGGCCTTCCCAAGGCGCTGGTGGAGCTTGGGGGGCGTCCGTTCCTGGCGCACGTCCTGGAGTTTCTCGGGGGCTTCGGCGTCAAAAACGCCGTTCTTTGCACGGGTTACGGGGCAGGCGCGGTGAGGGACGCCCTGGGCGGGTCTTACGGCGGTGTCAAACTCCTTCATTCCGTCGAAAAAGAGCCCCTCGGCACCGCAGGGGCGCTTAGGGCCGCGCTTCCGCTCGCTTTGGGGGACCCGCTCCTGGCCGCAAACGGCGACAGCCTGGTGGCGGCGGACCTCTCCGTGTTCCTTAAAGGCTTTTTAGAAAGCAAGGCGCTGGCCGGGATGGTCCTCGTGGAGGTCCCGGACGCCTCCGCCTTCGGCCGCGTGGAGACCGACGAGAGCGGGCGGGTTTCGGCCTTCTGCGAGAAGGACGGGAAGAAGGCGCCGGGCTTTGTAAACGCCGGGCTCTACATCTTTAGAAGGGAGTTCCTGGCCGCGATTCCAGCCGGAAGGCCGGTGTCGCTGGAGCGCGAGATTTTCCCCAGGGCCGTGGAAACGGGCCTTTTCGGGTGGAAAACCAGGGCGAGCTTTATCGACATCGGCTCCCCCGAGTCCTACGAGGCCGCGAAGAAGGCGCTTTCATGAAGAGTATCGACCCCGAAACCGCGCTTGCGCTTTACCGCGCCATGCTTCGTATCCGCAGGCTCGGCGAGCGCATAGAGGCCGAGTATCCCGAAGACGAAATGAAGACCCCCGTGCACCTTTCCACGGGCCAGGAGGCCGTGGCGGCGGGCGTCTGCGCGGCGCTCGGGCCGGGCGACCTGGCGCTCGGCACCCACCGGGGGCACGCGGCCTACCTTGCCAAGGGCGGAAGCCTTCCGGCGCTTGTGGCGGAGCTTTTCGGCCGGGCCGCGGGATGCTGCGGCGGCCGGGGCGGGTCCATGCACCTGGCGGACCTTGCGGCGGGCTACGCGGGCGGCTCGGCCATAGTGGGCGGAAATATCCCCATCGCGGCGGGCATGGCCCTGGCGTTTGCGATGCGGGGCGAGGACCGGGTGGCGGCGGTATTCTTCGGCGACGGGGCGGCCGAGGAGGGCGTCTTCTACGAATCCGTCAACTTCGCCGTCCTAAAAAGGCTCCCGGTCCTCTTCATCCTGGAAAATAACGGCTGGTCCGTGTGCTCGCCGCTATCCTCAAGGCGGGCCGGCGAGCTGGCCTTCCACCGGGGGCTCGATCCCGCGCTTCTTTTTTCGGCCAAGG
The DNA here is from genome assembly GCA_021815525.1 of Deltaproteobacteria bacterium. Classification (GTDB taxonomy): domain Bacteria; phylum Desulfobacterota; class Desulfobacteria; order Desulfobacterales; family Desulfatibacillaceae; genus JACRLG01. The sequence continues at coordinate 1,425 of JAKAGN010000238.1, read as the reverse complement.
TGGACGGCAACGACGCCGCGGCCGTGTACGCAAAGGCTGGGAAGGCCGTGCGCCGCGCCCGGCAGGGCCTGGGGCCGTCCCTCCTGGAGTGCCTCACCTACCGGGTGGGCGGCCACGCCGGGCCCGAGGCCTGGGACCCGCCCGGCTACCGGGACCTGCGCGAGAAGGCCCGATGGCGGCATCGCTGCCCCGTCGCCCGCATGAGGCGAAGGCTCCTGCGGGCGGGACTCGCCGATTCCGAGGCCTTTTCCCGCATGGAGGAGGAAGTCGCCGCGGAAATCGAGGCCGCATTCGCCCTTGCCCGTAAAAGCCCCTTTCCGGGGCCTGCGGATATTGCGGCTTTTCTTCACTCGGAACAATAATGAACGAGCGGATTCTTACTCATTCCGATGCCTTGAACGAGGCCCTGCGCCAGGCCCTGGAGGCCGACCCCGCCGTCTTCGTGATGGGCCAGGGCGTGGACGACCCCTTCGCCATGCACGGCTGCACCCGGGGCCTCGCCGCGCGTTTCGGGGAAAAACGGGTCTTCGACACGCCCCTTTCCGAGGCGGCCCTGGCCGGAGTAGCCCTGGGCGCGGCCTTGAACGGAATGCGGCCCGTTTACATGCACAACCGGCCGGACTTCCTGCTGCTGGCCATGGACCAGATAGCCAACCACGCGGCCCCGTGGAGGGTCATGTTCGGCGGGGCGGCCGGCCGCGCGCCCCTTGTGATCTGGGCGGCCTCCGGCCGGGGCTGGGGAGCCGCGGCCCAGCATTCACAGGCCCTCCACGGGCTCTTCCTCCACGTGCCGGGCATAAAGATCGCCCTTCCAGCCACCCCCTACGACGCCAAGGGCCTCATGACGGTGGCCATCCGTGACCCCGGCCCGGTCCTTGTTTTCGACCACCGCGACAACTTCAGCTTCTCGGGCCCGGTCCCGGAGGAGGCCTACGCCGTCCCTTTCGGAAAGGGCGTCATCCGGCGGCAAGGCCGGGACCTGACCATCGCGGCCGTGTCCCGCATGGTCCGGGAGGCCCTTTCCGCCGCGGAAACCCTGGCCGGCCGGGGTATCGAGGCCGAGGTCCTGGATCTTCGCAGCATCCGGCCCATAGACCACGATCTAATCGCGGAATCGACGGCCGGGACGGGGCGACTGCTCGTCTGCGACACGGGCTACCCGGTGGGCGGGCTTGCGGCCGAGGTGGCGGCAACGGCCGCGGAGCGGATCTTCGGAAAGCTCAAGGCCCCGCCCGCAAGGCTCGCCCTTCCCGACTGCGCCGCGCCCGCGGGCCCCACGCTGGAAGCCGCCTACTTCCCGGACGCAGCCCGCGTGGTCCGGGCCGCCATCGATCTCATGCGCCGGTGAGACCACGCTGCGTTCAAAGAGAGGGGATTCGCGGGGGAGGGGGGAGAACCTTTTCATAGAAAAGGTTCTCCCCCCTC